>JBBQAG010000036.1:0-24522 GCA_038315875.1 Sphingomonadales bacterium
CGAATACTAAAGGCGCGAGCAGCGCAGCAAAGACGCCCCCGAGCACCCCGCCAAGCGACATTGCGAGGTAAAAACCGGTCAGCCGATCGGGTGCAGGGCGCTGACGGTACATCGTCGTGTGCAGGCAGACCGAGATCGTGAAGAGCAACGCCAGGGCAACGCCGGCATTGAAATAGGGCATGCCCTGAAACCCGCCGACCATCACCCCGCCGAACAGCAGGATCTGTAGCGGCGCGAAGCGCGTGATCGAATCCGCCAGCACGCGATTGGCCGCAAAGGCGATCGAAAAGCTGAGAAGATAAAGCCCCAGCGGGATCACCCAGAGCAGCGGCATCGCGACGATATCAGTGGTGATATAGGTCGTCGTCGCCAGCATCATCCCCGATGGCACCAGTGCGAGCAGGACCCACTGGCCAATCGTCCGCGCGCTCGGCGGCGCGCTGACGGGGATAGCGATGTCGATTGCTTCGCGGCGCGGCAAGGCAAGGGCGCACGCCCCCACCAGCAGCGCTACAAGGGCGTAGCCTGTACTCCACAAGATCCTCTGAGCATGGAGCGCCAGGCCGGGCTCGACGATCAACGGATAGGCGATCAATCCACCGAAACTGCCCAGATTGGAGGCTGCATACAGCGCATAGGGGTCACACCCGGGATGGGCGGCGCTGAACCAGCGCTGGAGCAAGGGCGCCTGGGCCGAAATCGCGAAGAATAGTGGCCCGATCGACAGGCCAAGCAGCCATGGCACCCATAATGCCGGTTGCGCATCGGCGGGCAAGTCCATCGCGATCAGCCCGATCGGCAACCACAGGGCGGCGACAGCGAGCACGCAGATATGCACGATTGCTTGCGCCCGCACCCGGATGCGCCCCAACGCATGGGCATAGGCATAGCCCGCGAGCAACAGTGCCTGATACACCAGCATTGCCGAATTCCAGACGGCCGGTGCCCCGCCTAGGCGAGGCAACGCCATCCGAGCCACCATCGGCTGGACGAGGAAAAGCAGGAACGAACCGGCCAGGATGGCGGCTGCAAACAGCAGCGAAGAAGCCCCCCGGTTGGCATCCGCCGTCGTGATCTTGCCCTCGTACACGCCTGCCCCCCGATTGAACCCGCGCAGGCGCGGCAGGGGAGAGCTTCAGGGAATTTGGTTAATAAATGGTTGTTCGATCGGTCCAGGACTGGTCACACCCTGTTACGGCGGACCATCATCGCCACCCTCGGCGGGACGCGCTTCTGCCACTCCCTCCGGCAGCGTCTCCGCCGCAGAGGTGCCGCGCAATCGCCGCGCTGCCAGCGCGCCGCCCAGCAGAAATCCGCCCGGCACCAGCAGCACGGCGGCGGCAAGGCCGATCCGGTTCCACGTCTTGCGATCCATGCCCGTGCCTTACGGCTTCAGGCGAGGTCTGCCAGTATGAAATCGGCGCAGCGTTCGCCGATCATGATCGACGGCGCATTGGTGTTTCCCGAGACGAGCTTTGGCATGATCGAGGCATCTGCCACATACAGCCCCTCCACCCCGCAGACGCGCAGCCGCGGATCGCAGACCGCGCCCTCGTCCGATCCCATCCGCGCGGTGCCGACGGGGTGATAGATGGTATCGGCGCGCGCGCGAATCAGCCGGTCGAGCGCGTCGTCGTCGTCGAGATCGATCGGGTTGCGGTCGCGCCCTTCGAACCTCGTCATCGGCGGGGTTTCAAGGAGGCGGTACATCGCCTTCACGCCCTTCTTCATCAGCGCGATGTCGCGTGGATCGGTGAGGAAGGCGGGATCGATCAACGGTGCGTCGCGCGGATCGATCGAGGCGAGCCGCACTGTTCCCTTGCTCTCGGGCCGCAGCACGCAGACATGCCCCGAATAGCCATGCGCGGTCACCTTTGAGCGCCCATGATCCTCAAGCGGGGCGATCACGAAGTGCAGCTGGACATCGGGGCAGGGCGCATCTGGGTCCATCGTCAGAAAGGCGCCACCCTCTGCATAGGGCGACGTCATTGCCCCCTCGCGCTTGCGGAACCACTGGATGAGCGCGGCGGCTGAATTGACCATCCCGGTCAGCGTCTGCCCCAGAAACTGCGTGTTCGCGGTTTCATAGGAAGCGACATAATCGAGGTGATCCTGCAGGTTTTCGCCGACTTCGGGCCGGTTGATGCGAACGGCAATGCCGTGATCGCGCAAATGCGCGGCTGGCCCGATCCCCGATAGCATCAAGAGTTGCGGCGTGCCGAAGACGCCGCCGGCGAGCACAACGGCGCGTTTGGCGCGGACTTCGCGCGCCTCGCCGTCCTGCTTGTAGGCGACCCCCCAGGCGCGACCTTCGTCGAACAGCACGCGCTCGGCGGTCACACCGGTGAGGATCTTCAAATTGAGCCGGTCGCGAGCGGGCTCAAGATAGGCGCGTGCCGCACTCCAGCGTTCGCCGCCCTTCTGGGTTACCTGATACAGGCCAATCCCGTCCTGCCGCTCGCCATTGAAATCATCGTTGCGCGGGATTTGCAGCGCGGCGCCCGCTTCGATGAAATCGAACGTGCCGGGGTTGGGCGAGGTCTGGTTGCTCACCCATAAGGGGCCATCGCCGCCGTGATAGTCATCGCCGCCACGCACATTATGCTCCGCGCGTTTGAAATAGGGCAGCACCTCGTCATACGACCAGCCGGGGCAGCCCATCGCCGCCCAATTGTCGTAATCCCATTTGTTGCCGCGGATATAGATCATCGCGTTGATCGCCGACGAACCGCCGAGCCCCTTGCCGCGTGGCTGATACCCCCGCCGGCCGTTGAGCCCCGTTTGCGGCACGGTTTCGAACTGCCAGTTGGTCTTGGGCGTCTGGAACGGAATGAAGCCGGGGATGCGCGTGCGAAAGCCGGTATTGCGGCCGCCCGCCTCAAGCAGCACGACCTTGTATTTACCACCCTCGCTCAGCCGGGCAGCGACGGCGCTCCCACCTGATCCACCCCCGATGACGACGATATCGGCTTCTTCCAAGTTTCTTCCCCTCGGGTGGCCTGGCGCGCGCGCCAATCGGCCTTGATCGATTCGGACGTTTCCCGGCTGCCGTCATGGCTCCATCCCGGCGGCATCGCGATATAGCCGATCTTGGCACGCAGCCCCGGCGCTGCCCATACATCTTTTGCGATGCCGATCCATTCGTGGAACGCCGCCCACAACAGATTGAAGCTGCCGAGCTGGCGGACAATGCCGTAGCGCGGCCGATCATCGTCGCGTTCGGCGACGAAGCTGCCGAACATCTTGTCCCAGATGATGAACACCCCGGCATAGTTGCTGTCGAGATAGCGCGGATTCGTCGCGTGGTGGACGCGGTGGTGCGAGGGCGTGTTCATGACGCTCTCGAACCAGCGCGGCATTCGGTCGATCACTTCAGTGTGGATCCAGAATTGATAGATCAGGTTCACGCCGGC
Source organism: Sphingomonadales bacterium (assembly GCA_038315875.1). Classification (GTDB taxonomy): domain Bacteria; phylum Pseudomonadota; class Alphaproteobacteria; order Sphingomonadales; family Sphingomonadaceae; genus Sphingomonas. The sequence goes on from JBBQAG010000036.1 coordinate 3,414, forward strand.
CACGAAAAAGACGAGCGGCGGCGGAAAGCCGATCAAAAACAACGGCAGGCGGAACAGGAAGCCAAGGCTGATAAAGCCCGTCCAAGTCTGCCTGAGCGCGGTCGACAGATTATAATGCTGGCTCGAATGGTGGATGACATGGCTCGCCCAGAACCACCGCACGCGGTGCGCCGATCGGTGAAAGGCATAATAGGCCAGATCGTCGATCACGAAGGCGATCACGAACCAATACCAAGCATAGCTGATATCGAAGAGGCGGAACTGCCACACCCAGACAGCGATCGCATAGGCCGCCCCGCCGACGATGACGCCGGCGATCGTGCTCCCCATGCCGAGTGAGAGCGAGGTCAGCGTATCCTTTGGTTCATAGCGGCTCTTGTCGCGCGCCCAGGCGAACAGCATTTCGGCGAGCACCAGCAGAATGAAGGCGGGCACCGCCAATTGGACGGGATCGGGCAGCTGCACGACGATCAGACCATCGACATCGGCATGGAGAGCGCGCGGGCATCGTCTGGGAAAACGCCGATCAGCGTCACACTCCCGAACAGGCGCTCGCCGGTGTCGATCGTCACGCCTTCCACGGCATCGCGCAGCCGGAGCGGCGGCACCAGGCGGCGCGCGGCGACCTTTGCCCCGTGGCGCTTGAGCACCGCGACGGTGCCGTTGCCCGCGACCAGCGCAGCGCCGCCATCCTTGCTGACGATCGCGCGGCGCGCGACGAACCCCGCCAGCATCTCCTCGGCGATCCGGCAGGCATCGTCATTGGAGGCGATCTTGCCCTCGCCCAATCGTAACAGCCGCGCGATCAGCGCAAGGCCGAGCACGCCCACCACCGAGATGATCAGCTGCGTGAGGCTCATCTTCTGCTCACGGGCTGGCTCATGCGCCCGCCGCCAGCGCGTCGAGCGTCGGGCGGATGCCAGACAGATCATAGCCCGCAGTCGCCGCCTTTTCGACGAGGGTTTCCGGATCGGCGCCGCCCTTTGCCATGGTCAACGCCCACAGGTTGCACGAGCGCGTGCCCGATCGGCAAAAGGCCAATACCGGACCGCTCGCGTCGGCAAGCGCCGTCGCCATTGCCTCGAGCTGAGGATGGCCAAAGCCGGCATGTCCAACCGGAATTGCGACATAGGCCAGGCCCAGCGTCTCAGCGACCGCGCGAATCGCCTCGCCTTTGGGCTGGCCGCCTTCCTCATCATCGGGGCGGTTGTTGATGATCATCGTAAACCCTGCACGCGCGATTTCGGTCACGTCGGCGGGCGTGATCTGCGGGGCAACTGAAATAATGTCGTCGATAGGTCGGATCATCAAGCCTCTCGGATAACCGCTAGAAAGGCGTCACCGTAAGCCTCCATCTTGCGCGCGCCAATCCCCGTGATCTGTCCCAATGCAATGCGGCTGGTGGGTTTCAGCGCGGCCATCTCGCGCAGCACCGAATCGTGAAAGATCACATAGGGCGGCACCTTGGCCTCGGCGGCGAGCTCGCGGCGCTTGCCGCGCAACGCCTCGAACAGCGGGTCATTGGGGAGGTCGGCGGCCGCTGCGCGTCGGCGCCCGCCCGCCTTCTTCTCCAGTGGCGCAACGATTTCAACGATCGCCTCGCCCTTCAGCACCGCACGCGCCTCACTCCCCAGGCTCAGCCCGCCATGTTCGGTGGGGGTTAGCAGCCCGCGCGCCTGTAGCGCGCGCGACAATGGGCGGAGCAAGGCGGCTTCGGCGCCTGAGACGATGCCGAACACGCTCAGCCGGTCATGCCCCAGCTTCTCGACGCGCTCGTCGCTGGTTCCTGTCAGCACCTTTTCGAGATGGCCGACGCCGAAACTCTGGCCAGTGCGATAAACCGCCGACAGGAATTTACGCGCCAGCTCGGTCGCATCGATCAGCACGGGTTTGTTCAGGCAATTGTCGCAATTGCCGCAATTGGCCGGCGGGTCCTCGCCGAAATGGCGGAGCAGCACGGCCCGCCTGCAGCCCGGCGTTTCAACGAGCATCTGCAGCGCGTTCAGCCGCGTCCGCTCGCCCGCCTGACGCTCGGGCTCGACTTCGGATACCCGGCTCCAGGCGCGCGCGAAATCCTCAGCGCCCCAGTATAGATGCGCGACCGATGGATCGCCGTCGCGGCCAGCACGGCCCGTCTCCTGATAATAGGCCTCGATCGATTTCGGCAGCCCGGCATGCGCCACTAAGCGGACATCGGGCTTGTCGATCCCCATGCCGAACGCGATCGTCGCGCAGATCACCATTTCTTCGGATGCCACGAAATCGGCCTGATTCCGCGCACGCACGGCTGGATCGAGCCCGGCATGATAGGCGCGGGTCGGCCGCCCGGTGCTCGCCAGCTGTTCGGCGAGCCGCTCGGTGGCGGCGCGAGTCTGCGCATAGACGATGCCCGGCCCCGGGGTTTCGCGCACCAGCTGCGCGATCTGGCGCGCAGTATTGTCACGCGGAGAGATGCGATAGCGGATATTGGGGCGGTCAAAGCCGGCAATGATCAGGCCGTCTTTTGGAATGCCAAGCTGCTCGAGGATGTCGGCACGGGTATGCGCGTCCGCCGTCGCGGTCAGCGCCAGCCGGGGAACATCGGTGAATTCATCGAGCAACGGGCGGAGCAACCGGTAATCGGGGCGGAAATCATGCCCCCATTCGGAAACGCAGTGTGCCTCGTCGATCGCGAACAGGGCGAGCGGCGACTGGCGGAGCAGGGCGCGGAAGCCATCACCCGAAGCGCGCTCGGGCGCTACGTACAGCAGATCGAGCACGCCTTTGCGAAACCGCGCGATCGTCTCGGCCTGGTTGGTGTCGACTGAGGTCAAGGTGGCGGCCCGGATGCCGATCGCGTCTGCCGCGCGCAACTGATCATGCATCAGCGCGATGAGGGGAGAGACAACGACGCAGGTTCCCTCAAGCGCCACCGAGGGCAGCTGGTAGCAGAGCGACTTGCCAGCACCCGTCGGCATCACCGCCAGCGTATTCTCGCCCGCCATCACGCGATCGACGACACCCCGCTGGACGCCGCGAAAATCGGGAAAGCCAAAGGTCTGTTGCAGTATCTCGCGCGTTGTGGGCATGCCGCCTTCGCTACTGGCGATGCCACCATTGCTGCAAGGGATGAGCGCGCGATGACCGATATTAACATCAGGCCCGGCCGCCTTGCCGGCAAGGTCGCGCTCGTTACTGGCGCGGCGCGCGGCATTGGCGCGGCGATCGTGCGCGCCTTTGTCGCTGAAGGGGCGACGGTGTGGATCACCGATATCGACGCCGATGCGGGCGCAGACCTCGCCAATGACATTGGCGGCGCAACCCGTTTCGCCCCGCTCGATGTCGGCGAGGAAAGTGATTGGGAGACCGCGATCGAGCTGGTGATGTCGCGCGACGGTCGGCTCGATATCCTCGTCAACAATGCCGGCATCACCGGTTTTGAGGACGGCAGCGCTCCGCACGATCCCGAACATGCCTCGCTCGCCGAATGGCACAAGGTCCACCGGATCAATCTCGACGGCACCTTTCTGGGGTGTCGCTATGCGATCCGGACGATGCGGGCGCAGGGCAGCGGCGCGATCATCAACATGTCGTCGCGCTCCGGACTGGTCGGTATTCCCGGTGCTGCTGCTTATGCCTCGTCCAAGGCGGCGGTACGCAATCACAGCAAGTCGGTTGCGCTATGGTGTGCGCAGCAGGGGTTGAAGGTCCGCTGCAACTCGATCCACCCGGCCGCGATCCTCACCGGCATCTGGGAGCCGATGCTGGGCGATGGACCCGATCGCGCTGAACGGATGGCGGCGCTCGTCAAGGATACGCCGCTCAAACGATTTGGCAGCGTTGACGAAGTCGCGGCGATGGCGGTGTTTCTCGCATCTGACGAAGCGACCTATGTGACGGGTAGCGAGTTCGACATCGATGGCGGTTTGCTGGCGGGATCGGCGGCCTCGCCCGGCTGATCGGCCTTGCTTTCGCCGCATCGCGCAGGTGAAACATGGCGTGGGCCGATTCTTGGCCAGGAGACCCCGAATGCACCAGCCGTCACGCCATTTGTATCGCGCCGGGGCGATCATGCTGCTGGCCGCGTCATCGCTTCTGATTGGCGGCGCCAAGCCAGCGGCGGCGCCCTATATCGTGCGCGGCGACGGCGTCGTGCCGGTCATCGTCGGCGGCGTTGCGGGTCGGATGCGGATCAGTCCCTGGGCACCGGCGGCGCCAACGCTCAATCCCGATTATGCAGCGCGGATCGGCCTGCGTGGTGGCCTGTTCGGCTTCCAGGTGGCGGTCGGCTCGGTCAAGGTGAGCGGCCGAACTTCGGTGACGCGGCTTGAATTCGGAGCGGCGAAGTTCAAGCGCCGGGTGGTCTGGTTCGAAAAGCCTTATGCGCCGAATGCCGATGGTGCGGTCGGGCCGGGCGGGTTGCCGGTCGATGTGCTTCGCTTCGAGCTTCGGGACGCAAAACCGGGCGAGCGGACGATCGCGTTGCCACTTGTCCAGCAGCTTTTTCGTCCAGCGGTCGCGCAGATCATGGTTGGCGGCCGGACGATATCGGTGCTGTTCGATCCACAACATGTCCGCACGCTGGCAACAGCCGGGGCGGGCGCAGCGCTCGCTGTGGGGCTGGGCGGTGAATTTTTCGGTCCAGCCGAACGCGCCGAAGTCGCCTTCGGGATCGATCGGCCGGTGCGGGCGATGCGGCTGACGCGCCCAGTGCAGATCGGCGCGCTGTCGTTCGATCGGCTGTTCGTGCGGGTTGCCGATAGCGGCTCGATCGCGGGTATTCCCGATGCCGATGCTGATCCCGAGGAGATCGTCGTCAATGCCAGCAAGAGCAGCAGGCGCGATACGCTGATCGTCGGGCGCGATCAGCTCGCGCGCTGTTCCTCGATCGTGTTCGACAAGCCCGCCAAGCAAATCCGCCTCACCTGCGGGTAGCGCCGACTTAACCCGCTGTTACCCTTGGCGCGCTAATCCCCGGAAGGAAATCTTCACAGGATCGGCGCAATTGGGCGGCATCACACAGGCGATCATGGGCGGGATCGATTGGCTCGGCCGTTTCTGGATCAACCAGATCGGCGGCACCTTTCTAGCGCCCGGCTCGACGATGACGTTGGGCGGGCTCGTCGTCACGCTGTTGCTCGCCGCTTTCCTTGCGGTGCCGCGGGGGCGGGAGCGAATGCCCCGGCTGGCCGTGTGGCGCCGCGCGCTGTTGCCGCGCCGGCTATGGCGCAGCGCATCGGGTCGCGCCGATATTGGCTGGTTCGCCTTCGGCCTGCTCGGCCACGGCATCTTCTTTGGCTGGGCGATCCTGTCCAGCCATGCGGTTGCCGGTTTCTTGGCCGGCGCGCTCGATGTGCTGGCTGGTGCTGCCCGTCCCCTCGACCTGCCCCAGGCGGTGCTGGCGCCTGTCCTCACCCTTGCCTTTTTCATCGCCTATGATTTCGCTTATTGGCTCGATCATTATCTCAGCCACAAGCTGCCCTTGCTGTGGCAGTTCCACCGCGTCCACCACGGCGCCGAGAGCTTGTCGCTGCTCACCAATTTCAGGGTCCACCCGGTCGATACGATCGTTTTCGGCGCGATTACCGCGGTGGTGCTTGGGCTATCGGAGGCGCTGTCGGGTCGGCTGCTGGGGCCGCTTGCGCACCCGCTGACGATCGGCGGCACCAATGCGCTGATCATGCTGAGCGCGATGGGGCTCACCCATTTGCAGCATTCGCATCTGTGGATCACTTTTGGGCCGCAATGGGGGCGGTGGCTGCTTGGGCCGGCGCATCACCAGATCCACCATTCCGTCGATCAGCGCCATCATGACCGCAATTTCGGCAATGTGCTGACGCTGTGGGACCGGCTGTTCGGGACGTTTCACATGCCAGTTGACCGCCGCGAGCAGCTGAGTTTCGGGTTGGGGGCATCAGACGCATCGCCGCATGGCTGGCACGCCGCCGTGGTCGCTCCGGTAAGGGGCGCAGCAAGCGTATTTGCCCCGCGCGGTATCGCCAAGACGCGGGTCCTGGGCGCGCGCTAGCTTATTCCGCCGCCAGCGTCTCTTCAGCGCGTTCCTGCGCCTGGCGGTTCCACATTTCGGCATAAAGCCCGCCCTTGCGAAGCAGCGCATTATGGCTGCCGCGTTCGACGATCGCCCCCGCCTCCAGCACCACGATCTCATCGGCATTGACGACGGTGGACAGGCGGTGGGCGATGACGATCGTCGTGCGCCGTGCCGAAATCGCCTCGAGCGTATCCTGTATTTCGCCTTCGGTACGGCTGTCGAGCGCGCTCGTGGCTTCGTCCAGGATCAGGATCGGCGGGTTTTTGAGCAATGTCCGCGCAATCGCCACGCGCTGTTTCTCCCCGCCAGAAAGCTTCAGGCCGCGCTCGCCGACGCGCGCGTGATAATGGCCGGGCTGAAGGGCGATGAAATCGGCGATGGCGGCACCGCGCGCGGCCTCTTCGATCTCGCTCTGGCTCGCGCCCTCGCGGCCATAGCCGATATTATAGCCGATCGTGTCGTTGAACAGCACGGTATCCTGGGGCACGATGCCGATCGCGCCGCGCAACGACGTTTGCGTCACGCGCGCGATATCCTGCCCGTCGATGGTGATGCGCCCTCCGGTGAGATCGTAAAACCGGTAGAGCAGCCGCGCGAGCGTGGATTTGCCAGCCCCCGACGGGCCGACCACCGCCAGCGTGTGACCAGCGGGGATATCGAGATCGATGCCCTTCAGGATGCGCCGCGCCGGATCATAATCGAACACGACGTTTTCGAAACGGACATGCCCTTCATGCACCACCAGATCGAGTGCGCGGTCGATATCGGTCACCTCGGCGGGCGCATCGATCAGGTCGAACATCGCGGCCATGTCGATCACGCCCTGGCGGATGGTGCGATAGACCATGCCGAGCAGATCGAGCGGACGGAACAACTGGGCAAGGAGCGTCGAGACGAGCACGACATTGCCAGCATTGAAGCGCCCCTGCGACCAGCCCCATACGACCAGCCCCATCCCGCCAGCCATCATCAAATTGGTGATCAGCGACTGACCGATATTGAGCCAGGCAAGCGAATTCTGGTTCTTTACGGCCGCCGTCGCATAAGCAGCCATCGCCTTGTCATAGCGCAGCGCCTCGCGCTCCTCGGCGTTGAAATATTTGACGGTTTCGAAATTGAGCAGCGAATCGACAGCATGCGCGACGGCACCGGTATCGAGATCGTTCATCTGCGCGCGCAGCGCATTGCGCCAGTCTGTGACGATGCGGGTGAAGACGATATAGGCGACGACCATCACCAGCGTACCGACGACAAGCCAGCCGCCAAAGGTCGATCCGAAGATCTGCAGTACGAGGGCGAGCTCGAGCAGCGTCGGTGCGATGTTGAACAGCAGGAAATACAGCATCGTGTCGATGCTCTTGGTGCCGCGCTCGACCACCTTGGTCACCGCGCCGGTCCGCCGCTCGAGGTGAAAGCGCAGCGACAATTGGTGGAGGTGGCGGAAAACCGTCGCCGCCAGCCGCCGGGTCGCGTCCTGGCCCACGCGTTCGAACACTGCGTTGCGCATATTGTCGAACAGCACCGAGCCGAATCGCGCGCCGGCATAACCGACGACCAGTGCCAAAATCAGCGCGCTTGAGCTCCGATCGTCTTTCGCCATGCCGTTGACGACGCCCTGAAGCGCGAACGGGGCGCCGTAAACCTGGACGATTTTGGACGCGAGCACGAGCACCAGCGCGACGATGATCCGCGCCTTCAGCGCGGGCTGATCCTTTGGCCAGAGATAGGGCAGGAAGCGACGCAGCATCGGCCATAGCGGTGGCTCGGGTCGATCGGTGGAAGAGGAGGTATCGGGCGGCATTCGCGATCCATGTAGGGGGTGATCTGCCATAACGAAAGCGCCGCAGGGAACCCAACACCACTCATGTCGGTTTATTGTCCGACTGGGAGACGATCATGGACCCGCTTTTTTATGTGATGGCGATCATGGGCTGCACCGATGGCAGCATGGCCTGTGCCGAGGCTCGGGTTGAGCCGGTACAATATCGATCGGTCGCTGCCTGCCAGGCGGCAATGCCGCAGGCGCTGATGCGCAACAGCGATTTGTCATTTCCAGTGATCAGCGCGACGTGCCGGGGCGCTGGCGTCCACATGGTCGATCGTCTGCCTGCCAAATCAAAGCCGAGCGCTGGCTGATTCAGCGCGGCCGCGTCCATAGCGCCGGATCGCGAGTGCTTGGCGGATAGAGTCGCTTGCGCGCTGCCGCCTGCCCTCTCGACCGCCACATCCAGCCGAGTTTATCGACGGTAGAGGTCGTCACCCGGCGCTCAAGCGCTTGGCTGCCGCGTCGAGCCACTTCGCGGCCAATATCGCCGTAGATACCGGCGGCGGCGAGTACCGCCCAAGCCGAGCGGAAGGGGAGCGCAGGCGCGCCGTAACGAGCGCTCGTCTCGAAGGCGGCGGCGCGGTCGGTCAGTCGCCTGATCAGGCCGACCAGTGCCGAGCGATTCTCCAGTGCCATGACGTGATCAGGGAGGATGTTCTGCTCCTCGAGCCAATCGGTTGGTAGATAGCAACGGCCAACGCTTGCATCCTCGGCGATGTCGCGGGCGATATTGGAGAGCTGGAATGCCAGGCCAAGATCGCACGCGCGGTCGAGCGTCGCCTCGTCTTCAGGATCGACCCCCATCACCACCGCCATCATGCAGCCGACGACACCGGCGACATGATAGCAATAGCGCAGCAGATTGTCCTCGGTGCGGGGCCGCCAACCATCAGCATCGAGCGCAAAGCCGGCAATGTGATCGAGCGCGAAACGGCGTGGCAGCTGCGTTTCGGCCGCGACGAAGCGCAGCGCGTCGAATGCCGGATCGCCGGTCCATTCGCCAGCAAGCGCCGACTCGGTGCGCGCGGTCAGCAGCGCGAGCCTAGCGTGCGGATCGGCGACGACCGCCATCCCGTGGCCGTGATCCTGCCCATCGGCAAGATCGTCGCAGGCGCGGCACCAGGCATAGAGCAGCCATGCCCGCTCGCGCGTTGCAGGGGCAAACAGACGGCTCGCGGCTGCAAAGCTCTTTGAACCGCGCGCGATCGATTCCTGCGCGGTGGCAACGATCGCATCCCGGCTCGGCAGCGCTGGGCCGCCGCTCACAAGTCTTTACTGCCGATCTGGACGATCGTGGTGGCAGGGATGTGTGCCGCCATTTGCGCAAGCAACCCGCCAAGCTCGCCGTCGACGATCATCAGCCCGCGGTGCTGGGGCCGGATGAAGCCAACCTCCGCCATCTTCGCTGCAAAGGCGATCAGCCCGTCGTAAAAACCCGCCACGTTGAGCAGCCCGACAGGCTTGGCGTGATAGCCAAGCTGCGCCCAGCTCAGCGCTTCCCACAGCTCATCCATCGTGCCGGTGCCGCCGGGCAGCGTGACGAAGCCGTCGGAAAGATCGGTGAAGGCCTGTTTGCGCTCGTGCATCGTCGTGCAGATGTGAAGCTCGGTCAGTCCGCGATGCGCGACCTCGGCATCGACCAGCGCCTGCGGGATGATGCCGATCACCTCGCCGCCTGCCGCGAGCGCGCTATCGGCAATCGCGCCCATCAATCCAAGCCGTCCGCCGCCATAAACGACGCCGATGCCGCGCTCGGCAAGCGTCCGCCCAACGGTGCGCGCGCACTCGATATAGACTGGATCGGCGGGTGTGGCAGAGCCGCAATAGATGGCGAGGCGCTTCATGGCCCTGCCCTACCCGCTTCAGCGCGCGCTTTCCAGCATCAGTCCGGCCGTAGCCTTTGCGCTGCCGACAACCCCGGGAATGCCCGCGCCGGGGTGCGTGCCAGCGCCCACGAAATACAGGTTGGGGATGTTATCGTCGCGGTTGTGGACGCGGAAGAAGGCTGATTGCAGCAGGATCGGCTCGAGGCTGAAGGCACTGCCGAGGTGGGCGTTGAGATCAGCCGAAAAATCGCTCGGCGCATAATGGAATTTGGTGACGATCCGATCGTGGATATCGGGGATCAGCCGCTTGCCGATCTCGTCGAGGATGCGCTTTTCGAGGATTGGGCCCACCTCGTTCCAGTCGACCGGGAACTTGCCCTGATGCGGCACCGGGGCAAGCACATAGAAGGTCGAATGACCCTCTGGTGCCATCGACGGATCGGTGACGGTCGGATGGTGGAGATAGAGCGAGAAATCCTCTGCCAGCACGCCGTGATCGTAAATATCCGACAACAGCCCCTTATAGCGTGGGCCAAACAGGATCATGTGGTGCGGGATGCCGGGCCAGGTGCCCTTCAGCCCGAAATGGACGACGAACAGCGAGGGCGAATAGCGCTTGCGCTCAAGCCGGCTCTTGGTCCGCTGGGCACTGCGAGAGGTCTTCAGCAGATCGCGGTAGCTGTGCATCACATCGGCGTTGCTGGCGATCGCATCGGCATCGATATGCCAGCCGCTCTTGGTCGTCACGCCCGTTGCCCGATCGCCCAGCGTGTCGATTGTCTCGACGGGGTCGTTGAGCCGCAACACGCCGCCGATCCGCTCGAACTGGGTGACCAGCCCGGCGATCAGCTTGTTGGTGCCGCCCATGGCGAACCACACGCCGCCATCCTTTTCGAGCTTGTGGATGAGCGCATAGATCGAGCTCGTCGTCATTGGATTGCCGCCGACGAGCAGCGTGTGGAACGACAGCGCCTCGCGCAGTTTCGGGCTTTTCACAAAGCTCGAGACGATCGAATAAACCGAGCGCCACGCCTGATATTTCATCAGGCTGGGCGCTGCCTTGATCATCGATGCGAAATCGAGAAACGCGACATGGCCGAGCTTCAGATAGCCTTCCTTGTAGACGCCGGCTGAATAATCGAGAAAGCGGCGATAGCCGTCGACATCGGCTGGATCGAGCTTGGCGATCTCGGCATGAAGCGAGGCTTCGTCGTTCGAATAATCGAAATTGGTGCCATCGGGCCAGTTGAGCCGGTAAAACGGCATGACGGGCGTCAGCGTAACGTCTTCGTCCATGTCGCGGCCTGAAAGCGACCAGAGTTCGCGCAGGCAATCGGGATCGGTGATGACGGTTGGGCCGGCATCGAAAACGAACCCTTCTTTTTCCCAGAAATAAGCGCGCCCGCCCGCCTTGTCGCGCCCTTCGACGATGGTGGTCTGCACGCCTGCCGATTGCAGGCGAATGGCGAGGGCCAGGCCGCCGAAACCGGCCCCTATGACAACGGCGGACTTCATGCGGGCTTGCTCCTGATGGCCTTGATGGCGGCGGCGATGGTCACGGGCGGCTTGCCCGTGAGGATCCGCGCTTTATCGAACATGCTGGTTTGTCCCGCATAGAAGCGCCCGATAAGCGCTGGGTTGAGCCGGTAAAACCGTTCTAGGATGCGATATCGTTCATTGGGCTCACCAGCACGATACAGCATTTTGTCCAGCATGCGGTAAAATCCGCGGCCCTTCCAGGTCTTGCTGGCATAGCCGTGCATCAGTTCGTGGAGGCCAGCGCCAGACAGATCGAGCGTGCGCACCAGCAGCGATGCCGTGCGCACTGCATCGGGCAGCGAATAGCCTGTGGTTGGGTGGAACAGGCCGGCACGCATCCCCGCCTTGGCAACCTTGTTCCCGCCGCTGCGCCAATATTCCTCGAAATCGCCGCCCAGCGCGACGGGCAAGGCGCCGCTTTCCTCGCGCAGCACATCCTGCGTCTGCCAGCCATGCTCGGCTGCATAGGCATCGATTCGGTCTGCGATTGGATCGGCATTGGCGCCGCCTGGTTCGGGTCGATAAAGGTGCGGCGTGTCGCTGTAATAGGTGTCCTCGATGAACAGCCGCGTCGCTGAAAAGGGCAATGTGTAGACAAAGCGATAGCCGTCGATCTGTTCGACGGTTGCATCCATCACGATCGGCCGGGTGAGATCATGCGGTTCGGCGAGCGCATATTCACGGCCGACGAATTTTTGCCAGCCGATATCGAGCTTGGTCAGATCGCCCGAGCCACGCGCATCGATGACGCCATTTGCCTCGACCCGGTCGCCATCGGCGAACACCACGGCCTTGGCACTCGCGCCGAGCACCTTGCGCCCCATCATCAGCGCGCCTTCGGGCAGTGCTGCCCGCACCACCGCATCGAGCCGTTCGGATTCGATCGAATAATAGCTCGCCTTGAGCACCCGGGCGTGCGCTGGAAAGCGGATATCGTACGATGTCCAGCCATAGGTGATCAGCGGCGCGATGATCCAGCGATCGGCATCGGCGACATCGCTGGCGAAGAACGACCAGATGTGATTGCCGCCGATCGTGTCCGATCCCTCGATCAGGCGCACGTCCAGATCGGGACGTTTGCGCTTCAGCGCCAAGGTGATGAGACCGCCGGCAAGCCCCCCGCCGACGACCGCTAGATCGCATCTGATCGTCGTAGCCATGAAGCGGCCTAACCGATTTTCGCGGCGGTGCGAAAGCCTGTCGCGGCATTTATTCGACGGGCGCGGGGCGCAGTGCCCATGCTGCAACGAAAATTCCGCCGTTTCGCAGCGCGTCGCGATAGGCTAGGCAACGATCGTGTCGCTGATTTTCGCCCTGCTTTATTCCGCCGTTGCAATGACGCTGATCGTCGGCGTGCGCTATCTGATCGTCAGCGGCGCTTTCGCCGTGGCCACTCGGTGGCGCCATCCGGGGCTTTATGCCGGGCTCGATCCGCAGATCGGCCGGGAAATCCGCTGGAGCCTTGCCAGCGCCGCGATCTACGGCGTGCCCGCGGGCATCGTCGCCTGGGGATGGCAGCATCGCGGCTGGACGCAGATTTATACGGACATATCGGCAATGCCGCTGTGGTATTTGCCCGTGTCCATCTTCCTCTATCTTTTTGCGCATGACAGCTGGTTCTACTGGACGCATCGCTGGATGCACCGGCCGCGACCGTTCCGGCTCGCGCACGCCGTCCACCATGCCAGCCGCCCGCCAACTGCTTGGGCAGCAATGGCTTTTCACCCGCTGGAAGCGTTGACTGGCGCCGTCGTCATCCCGTTTCTCGTGCTGTCGATACCCATTCACGTGGCGGCACTTGGAATAGTGTTGGCGGTGATGACCATAATGGGTGTAACAAACCATATGGGGTGGGAGGTTTTCCCGGCGTTCATGTGGCGGGGTCCACTAGGCGCCTGGTTGATCACGGCTAGCCATCACCAGCGCCACCATGCGGATTACAGGTGTAACTATGGGCTCTATTTCCGGTTCTGGGACCATGTTTGCCGCACCGATCGGGGGATCGGCGGCTTTGATCATCGACCCAAGCACGATCGGTCCGCGGCAGCGATTCGCGCGGCGGCTGGGCGCGGCGCTGATGCTGGCCGGGCTGCTGCCGGGCGCGGCCCCGATCGGCTCGCTTGACGTCGGGATCGACAAGGTGCGCTCGGCAAAGGGCGTGCTGCGCATCTGCCTGACGGCGGATCCAAAGAATTTCCCCGGCTGTGTCGATGATGCGCATGCGGTGACGCGCACCATCCCGGCAAGCCAGCATGAAACCCGTTTCGATGGCCTGCCCTATGGCGCCTATGCAGTGGCGGTGATCCATGATGAAAACCGCAATGCCAAGCTCGATACCTTTCTGGGCATTCCCAAGGAAGGGTTCGGCTTTTCGCGCAATCCCGTGATCAGTTTTGGCCCGCCCAAGTTCAAGGCTTCCGAATTCCCCGTCGGCGCAGAGCCCGACGATCAGCGGATCAGCATGAAATATCTGCTCTGATTTGAGCGTGTTCGGCATCGGCTATACTTTCGCGGTGCCAGCGATTACATCTGCCATCGTCCCCGGGGGGCCGCTGATCGGCGGCTGAGAGGCTGGCGCGAGCCAGCGACCCGTTTGAACCTGATCCGGTTAGCACCGGCGGAGGGAGGGTGAGACCGCAGCCAGTTAAGCGGACTGGCGAGGACCGAGCCCGGCTCTTCCGATTTTTTGGAGAACCGAGCATGGCCGATATCCCCGCCCGTACCGAAAATCCCCTCGCGGGCAGCGCCATTGGCGTCACCACCGGCGCGATTCGCGGCAGCCGCAAAATCCATGTGGCCCATGCCAACATTCCCGGCGCGGGCGTGGCGATGCGCGAGATCATGCTCGAGCCGTCGTGCGGCGAGCCTCCTTTACGCGTGTACGACACCAGCGGCCCCTATACCGATCCGAACGCGCTGATCGACATCGAGGCGGGCCTGCCACAGCTCCGCCGCGACTGGATCGTCGCGCGCGGCGATGTCGAATCCTACGACGCGCGCGAACTGCGCCCCGAGGATAACGGCCTCACCGGCCCAGATCGCTCGGCAGGCGTCCCGCAATTCCCGGGCGTCATCAAGCGTCCCTTGCGCGCCAAAACCGGCATGAACGTCAGCCAGATGCATTATGCGCGGCGCGGCATCATCACCCCCGAGATGGAATATGTCGCGATCCGCGAAAATCTCGGCCGCGCGGCTGCCAAGGAAGCGCTGATCCGCGACGGCCAGGATTTCGGCGCGAGCATCCCCGATTACGTCACCCCCGAATTCGTCCGCGATGAAGTCGCCCGTGGCCGCGCGATCATCCCCAACAACATCAACCACCCCGAATCCGAGCCAATGGCGATCGGGCGCAATTTCCTGGTCAAGATCAACGCCAATATCGGCAATTCGGCGGTCGCCAGCGATGTCGCCAACGAAGTCGACAAGATGGTCTGGTCGATCCGCTGGGGCGCGGACACCGTGATGGACCTCTCCACCGGCCGCAACATCCACGACACGCGCGAATGGATCATCCGCAACTCGCCCGTGCCGATCGGCACCGTGCCAATCTATCAGGCGCTGGAAAAGGTCGGCGGCGTGGCCGAGGACCTGACCTGGGAAATCTTCCGCGATACCCTCATCGAGCAAGCCGAACAGGGCGTCGATTACTTCACGATCCACGCCGGCGTCCGCCTCGCCTATATCCCGATGGCGGCAAAGCGCGTCACCGGCATCGTCTCGCGCGGCGGCAGCATCATGGCCAAATGGTGCCTCGCGCACCACAAGGAGAGCTTCCTCTACGAACGCTTCGACGAGATCACCGAGATCATGAAGGCGTATGACATCGCCTATTCGCTCGGCGACGGCCTGCGCCCCGGCAGCATCGCCGACGCGAATGACGAAGCGCAGTTCAGCGAACTTTACACGCTTGGCGAGCTCACCCACCGCGCGTGGAAAAGCGACGTGCAGGTGATGATCGAAGGCCCCGGCCATGTGCCGATGCACAAGATCAAGGAGAATATGGACAAGCAGCTCGAAGTCTGCGGCGAAGCCCCCTTCTACACGCTGGGGCCGCTCACCACCGATATCGCGCCGGGCTATGACCATATCACCAGCGGCATCGGTGCGGCGATGATCGGCTGGTACGGCACCGCGATGCTCTGTTACGTAACGCCCAAGGAACATCTCGGCCTCCCCGATCGCGACGACGTGAAGGTCGGCGTGGTGACCTACAAGCTAGCCGCGCACGCCGCTGATCTCGCCAAGGGCCACCCGGCGGCCCGGATGCGCGACGACGCCCTCAGCCGCGCTCGCTTCGAATTCCGCTGGCGCGATCAGTTCAACCTGTCGCTGGATCCCGACACCGCCGAGCAATATCACGACCAGACGCTGCCAGCAGAAGGCGCCAAGACCGCGCATTTCTGCTCGATGTGCGGCCCAAAATTCTGCTCGATGGCGATCAGCCAGGAAGTGCGGGAGTTCGCCAACAAGCAGAACCAGGGCATCGAAGGCTTCATCGCAAGCGGCCCGACGGGTGCGGAGACGGCCGCTGCGAGCAAGGCCGCGGCGATCAAGGGGATGGAGGAGATGAGCCGGGTGTTCAGGGATGGCGGGAGCGAGTTGTATATGGGGGCTGGGGGTAGGGAGCATGATTGACGAGGTATCCAGAACGGATCGATATTTTCGAGCAGAATGCTCTGGCGCCCGGTGGCGAGTGCTCACCTCACTGATCTAGTTATTCTACTCCGAGCGCTGCGGGTAAGGCGTGCACAAACTGAGCATTGAAACACAGAGGAACTTGCCCCAACATCACCCAACCTAATCGGGGGATAAAATGTCAAACGCCATCGGGCTTCGTTTCTATCGCGTTACTTTTCACGAAGAACGTTCGGCCACGACCATAAAAAATGATGATGCGCGCCTATTTCATGGTGAGCATCATCTGCTTTCAGAATTTATCAGCAAGCACACTACGGTCACTAACGTCGACGAAGCCCAGCGCGGCTGGTTCTTTGATCACCCCACTGGCGTCGAGGCTAGGACGGTCAGCGGGCGCATAACTTATGGCGTTCACGGCATCGTAAGTCGATTTGTCGATATCGTAGACCGCAAAGAGCAATTTAAGAGGAAGTCTTCACACCTTGAGGAAATCCCGCTTTATTTTCAGTTTTCGGCCAAAATCCGAATATTATTTGATTTTTGCTTTTCAGTCGTTTGGAGTTCGTTCCTGTATTCACCTCGTCCAAAGCGCTTTTCAAAAATATATTAAGGACAAGACTGGGCTTACGGCTCGGTTTCGAAAGTTGATGCCCGCTGAAGCGGGGATTGACCCTTTTGCTGCAGGAATAGTCAAAGAAATGACTCTTCTCAAACGTAAGGTGAGCAGCGACAAGGTTGATTCTTATCGCGATGATGCTCCGGCTGAATATGACGTAAAGCTTTCCCTTACAGCAAAGGGGAGGAGCAATTTCGGAATATTCCGTGATTTATCCCCGGAAAAAATCAAAAGAGCCGGCCATTCAATCGCGCTCATAGACGATTTCGATAAGGCGACAGTTAAGGTAAGCTTGGACGGCAATACAAAGTCCATAACGATGTTCGGAAGTCAGGGGGAGGCGGGAACAATTGACGTCACTGATGACGAAGATTTAATTATCGATGACGGACATCCAACCAAAGAATCACTCGATAAAGTGGTCGAGCCTTTGCTAAAGCATTTCAATAATTCATTGGTAGGCTATAAGTCGTGAAGATCGGCATCGCCGGAATTTTGCGTGATCATATCAGAACATTACAAGACGCTCGTTCCGAGCGAATATCAATTATCGACTTATGTATATTTTATGCATTGCCACTAGTATTATCTACGGCCACATTTATAGATAAATTCTCCTTTAGTAAGGAGGTAATTGGCCAATCGATAGCTGTATTCGCTATATTTTCAGCCCTATTGTTTAGTGTGCAGGTAGCGCTATTTGGAATTTATACAAAAAGTCGAAGTAACGTTGACGAGTACGGCGCCGCATTTGCAGCTGATGGGCTGGCCGCTCGACGAGATCTCATTAGAGAAACTAACGCAAATATCTCTTATCTTATCGTTGTTTCTGCAATTTCCGTCACTGTTCTATTGGCGGCTTTCGCTGTCGATATATCGGACCGAATTGAACCGGCCGTGGCTGTATTTTTGTACGGACATTTTATGCTGACGCTGCTGATGATCATCAAACGAGTACACGCGCTGTTCGACAAAGAATATCGACTCGAAGAATCTTAAGCGCGTGGAAATTCCGGGGACACTATACTCATTCGGCGCGCGCTGGACCACCCCTCACCGCCGCCGCATCCGCGCGATCAGCGTCACGAAGAACGCCGTCGACCAGCCGATCAGGATGATCCCGTTAATCCCTTCGATCGCCGAGACCAGCCGCCAGGGTTCAGCCATCGCCGCGTCGCTATAGCCAATCGCGCCATAGGTGATGGTCGAGAAATAGACCGCCTCGCGCAGCCCCTCGACCGATCCGATGCCCAGATAGAGCCCGGCGTACAGCCAAATCTCGATCCCGTGCAGCGCGAACAGCCCAAGGATCACGATCAGCGTGGCGGCGAAGCCGCGCGGCGACAGCGGGTGGACATGCTCCGCCGCCTCCTCGCGCTCTTCGAGCCGCAGCAGCCGCGCCAGCGCGTAGAGCCCCTCGCGTGGACTGCCACGGTGAGCACCACCATGATCGTGGAGACGGCGAGTTCAGCCAGCATGGTATCCACCCCTCGGGCGCGCGGCTGCCGGCGTCAATCGACTCCCTGGCACCCCCATCGCTCAGCCTCTCAACCTACCCGCGCGCGTCGCTGAGCATGACAGAAGTATTGCAGCCATTTCCAACAGCTTAACCATCCTGTTCCCCAGAAATATCGGAACAAACTCCCTGCCCGCCCGTTCATAATTCATACCGCAACTAAATCAGGAGATTGGCCAATGGCTTTCGACAATAATCCAGAAACACTCGCCCGCAACGAAACCCGCGACATGATTTCGTCGGAAAAGGTCGATGGCACCGCCGTCTATAACCGCGAGAATGAAAAGCTCGGCTCGATCCATCACTTCATGGTCGGCAAGCGCACCGGCAAGGTCGATTATGCCGTGATGAGCTTTGGCGGCCTGTTCGGCATGGGTGAGGATTATTATCCGCTGCCATGGGATGCGCTCACCTATGACACGGAAAAGGGCGGCTATTGCGTCCAGCTCGACAAGGATCGGCTCAATCACGATGCCCCGTCGTACAAGAAGGGCAGCGAGCCCGATTGGTCCGGCGAATTCGGCACCCGCCTCGATACGCATTACGGCCGCGCCCGCGCCGCCTGATCGCTTCGGCGACACGATCTGAAAAAGGGGTGGCCCCGCGCCGCCCCTTTTTTTGTCTCGGCGCGTCGGGGTCATGGGCCTGAGTCATTGGCCGGGATCATTGGCCAGGATCATGAAACGCCCAAAAACCCCTTTCCTATTTGGATTTCACCTGATCCAAGCTCGTCAATGAGCAAACGATCAGACCCCGCAGCCTTCGCCCGCGCCGCAGAACCACCTGCGGCCACCGCCGATCCCCTCACCTTCGCCGATCCGACCCCCCCGCCCGATCTAGCGCGCCGATTCGAACCGCCGCACGAAAGCGCCAATGCGCTCGCCGTGCCGCCGGCCTCCGCTGCGCCGCTGCCCGCGTTCGATGAGGACGCGCCCGAGCCCTATGACCCAGCCGATTATCGCTGGGTGCCCGTCCGCCGCCGCCCGCGACTCGATGGGTGGACCGAGGAAAAGCAGCGCCGCTTCATCGAAATGCTCGCCGATTCCGGGCTCGTGGGGGACGCCGCAAAGGCAGTCGGCATGAGCCGCGAAAGCGCCTATCGCCTGCGCCGATCGCCGCATGGCGCGGCCTTCGCGCGCGCCTGGGATGCGGCGCGTCAGCATGCCGCCGGCTTGATCGAGGACATCATGTTCGAACGCGCGATCCGGGGCGTCGAACAGGAACTCTATAATGGCGAGGGCGAGGTAACCGCCACGCGGCTGGTCCATGACAATCGCCTGCTCAAATATCTGCTCAGCCACCTGAAGCCCGAACGTTATGGCGGCGGAGAGCATGGCGGCCGCCTGCCAGCTTCACCGGCCGCCCCGCCTGCCGCCGCGCCCCTGGTGCTGGAAGAGCATCTGCGCGCGATGGAGCCGGCCTTGCCCGCGCCGCCCGAGCAATTAATGGCGGCTGACGAGCTGGCGGCGGCGCTGGAGCTGGCCGACGCCGCCGATGGCGTGCTGCCCCGGTTCCTCGATGAACAGCGCATGCCCAAATCCGCCGCGCGGATCGCGGCGGAGGAGCATGACGCGCGCGCGACACGCGGCGCTGCGGCGCTCGCCAGGCATGACGCCGGGGAGACGCTCACCCAGGAAGAATTTGCCGACGAATGCTATTATCTCGATCCCGCCAGCAATGGGCGGCGGCAGCGGCGATCGTGATAGTGTGACCCCTATGTGACTTTTCGCTGTGACTTTTCGCGCGCTGACGGAGTTTCAATGCCCCACCTCGCCCATATCGCCCTCATCGTCCGCGATTATGATGAAGCGCTCGCCTTCTATGTCGGCAAGCTCGGTTTCGCGCTGGTCGAGGACACATATCAGCCCGAGCAGGATAAACGCTGGGTCACCATCCGCCCACCCGGCGCGCCGGAAAACGCCACCACGATCCTCCTCGCGCGCGCATCCTCGCCCGAACAAGCCAAGGCGATCGGCAATCAATCCGGCGGCCGCGTGTTCCTGTTCCTCGCCACCGATGATTTCGCGCGCGATCATGCCGCCTTCTCCGCCGCTGGAGTCGAGTGGGTGCGCCCGCCCGCCGATTATGATTATGGCCGCGTCGCGGTGTTCGCCGATCTCTACGGCAATTTGTGGGACCTCGTGCAGTTCGCATCCGGCCGCGAACGCTGAGTGACGGGCGCAGCTTCGCCTCCCTAAAACGCAGCCATGCGACGCCAACCAGTCACACAATCTCTGCGCAAGTCGATCCGTTTCGGCGCCAACCCGTTGCCCTCTGTCGGCAGCCCGATAATCTCAAGCGCATCACCCCGGGAAGCGGTCATGCGCATGCTGTTCGTCGTGCTGGCATTGTTGGCGCTCGGTGCTGCCAGTCCGGCTTTTGCCGCGTCCCGGCCTCGGGATTTCCGCGCGCAGATGATGGCCCGCTTCGCCAAGGCGATGCCAGGCGCGACGCTCATCGCCGACCCCGACAACTCCCTTACGATATTCTACAAGCGCGCCGGCGAGGGTGAAGGGGCGTTCCACCTCGATGTGCTCGCCGGCTATTGCCGCACCGCCAGCGCTACTGATTGCGCGGCGGCGAAGGCCGACTACGTCCGGAAAATGTCGGCGCTGCGTCCCCAGCCCACTCCCGCTAGTTTGCGCCTCGTCGTGCGCGACCGTGCCTATCTGGATCACGTCGATGCCTATGGCGCGCAATCGCCGGAGCGGGGCGACCCTGCCAAATATCGCCCGATCGGCGGCGATCTCTACGCCGTGCTCGCCGCCGATGGCGAGGAGACGATCGCGCTGATCGGCGATGTCGCTCTCCGCAAGCTCGGTCTTTCTGTCGATCAGGCCTGGGCGCTTGCCGAGGTGCAGACCCGCGCCCTCCTCCCGCCGCTGCCATCGCCTGCCAAGCTTCGCCAATCGGCGGCGATTTTCCAGGGCCAGGCCTATCTCGCGAGCATGCTGATCGATCTGCCCGCCTGGGGGACGGTGGACTTGTAACGGTTTTGTGCCGGTCACCTATCTCACTATGCCACCTTGGCTTCGAATGCGAGCGGGCTGATGCCGCCCAGATATGAGTGTCGTCTTCGGGCGTTGTAGAACCCGTTGATGTACTGGAAGATGGCAGC
>JBBQAG010000002.1:0-61739 GCA_038315875.1 Sphingomonadales bacterium
ATCGGCTTGACCACCGGCGTCATCGCCGCTTTTGGTGTCGATGCCAGCGTCGGCCGCACATCGGGCCGTGGCAGCGGCGGTCGCTGGGCCACGGCGATGCAACTGCCCTGCAGAATGATGATCGCGATCCCCGCCAACCAGCGTTGGCGCGCCTCGGCTGCCCCCCGGCGCCGCATCTCAGGCAGTCATCGCTGCCATCGCCACGGCGGCGCTGGCAAAGGGTTGTTGAAGCGCGACGCTCCAATAGCGCAGTTCATCAAGCGCGATGCGTTCGCCCGTGACCGCGCATTCGACATGATCCCCCGGCGCCAGCACGCGAAACCCGTTCGCCATATAATGCAGCTTGGCGGCGCGATCGGTATTGGACATCAGCATGCGACGGGGCCTTTTTGGTCGTTCGGGCGGGCGAGCGGTATCGAGCCGATCATTGTCACAACAGCGATGGCTGCGCGCCTTCCTTTTTCTCATAGGGCTTGCCGGCGGCGCGCTCAACCCGGGCCGCGACCGCGCCGTCGCCAAAATGGAGCGTCACAGCGCCCGCTTTTCGTGCTGCCGCTGCCGTCGTCACCGCTTCTCCCTGCGCCGATACGCGAACATATCCGCGCATCAGCAGCCGATCGGGATTGACCACCTGCAGCAACTGAGCGGTCCTCGCCAATCGGTCTCGCGCCGCCGCCAATTGCCGCTCGAGCATCGCCGGCCGCAGCACGCCACCCGCTCGATCGAGGTGACGCTGCCCTCTCGCCACGCGCCCCTCGAGCGCACGATCGAGACGCGCGCCGAGATCGTCGGCCCTTTGGCGCTGTGGCCCAAGCAGCGCATCGCGCCTCGGCAGCACACGGACAAGTGCCTCGAGCCGCTCGCGTGCGCGGACCTGATAGCGCCGGGCGCAGCGTTCGGCCCGCAACGCATAATCCTGCACCGTCGCTATCAGGTCGGCGCGGACCGGCACGGCGATCTCGGCGGCCGCGGTCGGGGTCGGCGCGCGCAGATCGGCGGCGTGATCCGAAAGGCTCGTATCGGTTTCATGGCCCACCGCAGAGATGATCGGGATCCGGCAATCGGCGATCGCCCGGACGACGACCTCCTCATTGAAGGCCCACAGATCCTCGATCGATCCGCCGCCCCGCGCGACGATCACCAGATCGGGACGCGCCACCGGCCCACCCGGTGCAAGCGCATCGAAGCCGCGCACCGCCGCCGCAATCTGCGCAGCGGCGCCTTCCCCCTGCACCGCGACTGGCCACACGATCACATGGCTGGGAAAACGATCCGCCAGCCGGTGGAGGATGTCGCGAATGACAGCGCCAGTGGGCGAGGTGACGACACCGATCGTCGTCGGCAAGAACGGTAGGCGTTGCTTGCGGGCTGCATCGAACAGCCCTTCTCCCGCCAGCCTGGCTTTCAACTTCTCGAGCAACGCCATCAACGCGCCTTCGCCGGCCAGCTCCATCCGCTCGATCACGATCTGATATTTCGAGCGGCCGGGATAGGTCGTCAGCCGACCGGTCGCGATCACCTCGACGCCGTCCTGCGGGGCAAAGGCGATGCCGCCGAACGATCCCTTCCAGATCACCCCGTCGATCACCGCGCTATCGTCCTTGAGGCTCAGATAGGCGTGGCCCGATACGGCGCGCTTATACCCCGAAATCTCACCGCGCAGACGGACATGCCCGAACTCGCTCTCGACGACGCGCTTGAGCTTGCCGGCCAGTTCGCCGACGCTCATCGGCGCTGCATTGTCGCCGGGGGTCGTCTCGGCTACCAGCCGGGCACTGCCACTGTCCGTGGCCGCTGCCTCACCATCCGGGAAATGATCTGCCATGAATGTCCTGTTGATCGGATCGGGCGGCCGCGAGCATGCGCTGGCGTGGAAACTGGCGCAATCGCCGGGCCTGTCGAAACTCTATGCCGCCCCCGGCAATCCCGGCATAGCCCAATTTGCCGAACTTGCAGCAATCGACCCCGCCGATCACCGCGGCATCATCGATTTCTGCCTGCGTCATTCGATCGAACTCGTCGTGATCGGGCCAGAGGCGCCGCTCGTCGATGGCCTTGCCGATAATCTGCGGACGATGCGGATCGCTGTATTCGGGCCCGATGCCAAGGCCGCACAGCTTGAAGGGTCGAAAGGCTTTACCAAGGATCTGTGCCGTCGCACGAAAATCCCGACAGCACGCTACGCCCGCGTCACTTCGCGGGATGGCGCGCTGGCCGCGCTTGATGATTTTGCGCTGCCCGTCGTCATCAAGGCCGACGGGCTCGCGGCCGGCAAGGGCGTGACGATCGCTGCCACTCGCGACGAAGCCGAGGCCGCGTTTGAGGGCATGTTCGGCAAATCGGGCGGCGATGCCGTGATCGAGGAATTTCTGGAGGGCGAGGAAGCCAGCCTGTTCGTGCTGACCGACGGCATCACGATCCTGCCCTTTGGCTCAGCGCAGGATCACAAGCGTGTCGGCGAGGGCGATACCGGCCCTAATACCGGCGGGATGGGCGCCTATAGCCCGGCCCGCATACTGACGCCCGCACTGGAGCAACAGGCGATCGACCGGATCATCACACCCACCGTGCGGGCAATGGCGGCGGCGGGCATGCCCTTTTCAGGCATACTCTATGCCGGCCTGATGCTCACGGCGGAGGGGCCAAAACTGATTGAGTATAATGTCCGCTTCGGCGATCCCGAATGCCAGGTGCTGATGCTGCGGCTGGAGAGCGATCTGCTCGAACTGATGCTGGCGACTGCGCGGGGAACGCTCGCCGATTGCCCGCCGCCCGTCTTTTCGGCCGAGACCGCGCTGACGGTGGTGATGGCCGCAAAGGGCTACCCTGGAACGCCAGAGGCCGGCGGCGCGATCGACGGCCTCGACGCAGCCGCAGCGGATGGAGCGATTGTTTTTCAGGCGGGCACGCGCCGGGAGAAGGACTGCCTGATCGCTGCCGGCGGGCGCGTGCTCGCTGTTACGGCGCTCGGCGCAACGGTTGCCGCTGCCCAGGCGGCGGCGTATGCAGCGGTGGATCGAATTGATTTCCCAAGCGGTTTTTGCCGGCGCGACATTGGCTGGCGTGAAATCGTTCGCGAAACGGCTTGATCGTCCTCTAGGCTCAGGCCTCCGTTCCTCGCTCCAAGCTGACCAAAAGGATCGCCAAATGGATGCAGCCAGCACCACCGCCGGCGCTACCACCATTACCACCGGCACGCTGATCCTGATCGCGATTGGCATGGCCTGTGCCATCGCGATCATCTGGTGGGGTACGATGCGCCGCCGGCGACAGAAAAAGGCAATCGCCGATTCAGAGGCCCATGCCGAACAGGCGGGTCATTCGGTGCAGGAAGCTCCAGTCGCCGCACCTGATGCCTCGCCGCCCGAGCGTGTTGCCGAGCTGCCCGCGACCGCGCCAGCCGCCATTGCTGATCCCGCGCCGGTCACCGATCGACCCGCAGCGCCGCCCGCACCCTCCGCACCCCCGATCGATGGCGCGCCGGCGCTCACCCAACTCAAGGGGCTGGGACCAAAGGCGGCCACGCAACTCGCCGCCCTCGGCATCAATCGAATCGATCAGCTCGCCGCGCTTAACGCCGCCCAGGCCGATGCGCTGGATGCGCAGATGGGTCCGCTCGCTGGCCGGATCGCGCGAGATCGTTGGGTCGAGCAGGCGCGGCTTTTGGCGGCGGGTGACAAGGCCGGCTTCGAGGCAGCGTTCGGCAAGCTCGGCTGAGCCCAAGGCCATGCTCACGGGGCTGCACGCGGGGCTGCACGGGGGGCCAGCTGCAGGACCAGAGCGATTTCACCTGGATTGAAGCGCCCGTCATTGCGAGCGCAGCGAAGCAATCCATAGCGCTGGACTGGATTGCTTCGCTGCGCTCGCAATGACGATTCAAGTTGACCGAAAACGATCCTAAGATGGATCGACAGCACTCACGAGCAGCTTGTCGATGCGACGCCCATCGAGATCAACGATCTCGAAGCGCCAGCCCTGTTGAACGAAGCTTTCGCCTTCCCCCGGCAGATGGCGGAACACCGCCAGCGCGAGGCCGGCAACCGTCGCGTAATCGCGATCCTCGGGCAGATCGATGCCAAGCCGGTCGGCGAGCGCGTCGGCGGCCATGTTGCCGGCCACCAGCAGCGATCCATCGTCGCGCTCGACCACTGATGGTGCCTCATCGGGATCATTGTCCGAGGCGAATTCGCCTGCGATCGCCGCGAGCAGATCGGCGGGCGTGACGATTCCTTCGAAATGGCCATATTCGTCATGGATCAGCGCCATCGGCACTTCAGCCTGGCGGAGCGCATTGAGCGCGTCCATCGCGTCGATCTGATCGAGCACCACCGGGGCCTGCCGCATCAGCGCGCGGACGTCGATTGGATCGCCGCGAAACAGCGCGGTGGCAATATCGCGTGCCTGGACCACGCCGATCACGTGATCGACCGATCCCTCCGCCACAGGCAGCCGGCTGTGCGATGCCGCCATCAATGCGGCCCGGATTCCGGCATCGTCCCCTGCATCATAAAGCGTGGCGTCGATCCATTCGATGTCGGTGCGCGGCGTCATCACTTCGCGCACCGGCCGATCGGCGAGCCGCACCACGCCTGAGATGATCGAGCGCTCATGCTCTTCAAGCACGCCTGATTTGGACGCCTCCGCGACGATCATGTGCAGTTCCTCGGCGGTCACATGATCCTGTGATTCGCGTTGCAGCCGCATCAGCCAGAACAAGCCGGCGCTTGCCGAATCGAGCAACCAGACCACTGGCGCCATCGCCCGGGCCAGCCATTGCATCGGCACTGCCGCCGCAGCCGCGATCCGCTCGGGCGATCTGAGCGCGATCTGCTTCGGCACCAGTTCACCAATGACGAGCGAGGCAAAGGTCGTCACGCCGATGACGATGGCGAATCCTGCATTCTGGGCGATTTCGGCAGACATCCCCATGCCGCTCAGCCTTGCGCCCACCGGCCCGCCGAGGCTCGCGCCCGAATAGGCCCCGGCAAGGATGCCGATCATCGTAATGCCGATCTGGGTCGTCGACAGGAATTTGCCTGGATCGCTCGCCAGATCGAGTGCTGCCTGCGCGCCGCTCACCTTCGCGCGTGCCATCGCCTCCAGCCGCGCCTTGCGCGAGGAGACGATCGCCAGCTCGGACATCGCGAAAACGCCGTTGACCAGCACCAACGCGAAGATGATCGCAACGTCGATCCAGGGAAAAGGGGGAAGTGCCATGGCGCTGGCTCAATCATTGCCGGTTTTCAGCGCATTTCACAACCGGGGGCGTGAGGCGACGCAGCAATCAGCGCCGCTGGAGGAAGAAATCACGCAGCAGCGAGGCTGCCTCTTCGTCGCCAATGCCGCCATAGATTTCGGGCCGGTGGTGACAGGTCGGCTGCGAAAAGAAGCGCGGGCCGTTGGCAACAGCACCCCCCTTTTCATCGTCGGCGCCGTAATAGAGCCGGTCGATCCGGGCATGCGCGATTGCGCCTGCACACATCGCGCAGGGCTCAAGCGTGACCCAAAGATCGCAGCCATCGAGCCGATCGCGGACGAGCAGCGACGCAGCCTCGCGAATCGCCCGGATTTCGGCGTGTGCCGTTGGATCGTTGAGCGCGCGCGGCGCATTGGCCGCGACCGCGATGATGGTGCCGCGCTGGACGATGACGGCACCGACCGGCACTTCGCCGGCCGCCGCCGCAGCCCGCGCGGCAACGAGCGCTGCGCGCATCGGATCGGGAAGCGGAAACATCACGCCTTATGCGCGCGGCTGCCCCCCTGGCGCTAGGCTCCATTCAAGACAACTTGAATCGTCATTGCGAGCGCAGCGACGCACTCCAAAGCGCCGGACTGGATTGCTTCGCGGCGCTCGCATTGACGGGTGCTTCAATCCAAGTGAAAACAAGGTTAGGCCTTGCTGGTGGCCAGCCGGACCAGCGCAAAGATCACACCGGGGATAAAGCCCGCAACCGTCAACCCACAGGCAATGATGAAATCGATCGGCGCGCCACGCTGCCGGTAGATTCCGAGCGGCGGGAGCAGCAGCGATGCTGCTATCGTGCCAGCGCGGGCGCCGCGCTGGCTGCTGTCCGATAGAGGCATTACTGCGCAGCTTGCGTGTTCGAGGTCGAATCGCCGGGCTTTTCGACGCGTAATGTCGGCACCGCGATCGTCTGCTCGGTGGTGGTCATCGTCGGAACCGTGATCGTCTTGTTTTCGGTGCCGAGCTGAATCGATGCCATGTTGGCGTTGACTTCGGGTGCCTTGCCGCCCTGCAAGGTCAGCTGGGGAATGTTGCCCGGCGTCACGTTGAGTGTCATCATCCCCGATGCCAGCAGACCGGCAACGACGAGGGCGGCAAGGCCGACCAGAACCAAAAGTGCGCGCATTGCTCAGTCTCCAAAAAAATGACGTCATGAAATCGAATCGTTAGCGTAATAACGCCGGCTATCGGCGGATGGTTTCATCAAAAATCGTGAATCGATTGACGGGCGGCTGGGAACTGTCTAATCGCGCCATCTTTCCGGGCAACCAGAATCCAGGATATTTAAAGATGTCGCGCATTTGCGAGCTGACCGGCAAGGGTCGGCAAGTGGGTAACAATGTTTCCCATGCCAATAACAAGACCAAGCGGACCTTTCTGCCGAACCTGCAGAATGTGACGCTGATGTCGGACGCCCTGGGCACCAGCGTCAAGCTGCGCGTGTCGACCAACGGGCTGCGTTCGGTCGAGCATGTCGGCGGCCTCGACAACTGGCTCGTCAAGACGGCAAACGACAAGCTCTCGCTCAAGGCACGCCGCCTGAAGCGCGACGTGCAGAAGAAGCTGACGCCCGCCGCCGCCTGAAGGTCATGGGCCTGAGGGTCATCGGCGCGGCACGCCCGCGTCGTCGAGCTTGAATTTCATCAGCAAGGTCTGCTGGAAAAGCGACTGATTGTCGTCGGTAACCAGCCACAGCTTGGTGCCATCGGCTTCCTGGGTCACCGCCACGCCTTCGAAATTGTCTCGCGTCACCGATCCCTTGAACGCGGCAATGGGGCGTCCGGCGATTCGCGCCCCGGGCTTTACCTTCTGCAGGTCGATGACCGTCAGGATCGCGGTGAACCCGGTGTCGAACGCAAACCGGCGATTGAGCACGATCAAACTTCCCCCCGGCAACGCGGCTGCATCCGACGGATCATAGCCTTTGGGCGGCAGATAGCTGAATTGCAGGCTGCGACGCGGCATCACCGTTGGATCGCCGGCAAACAGGATCGCTGCACGCCCGATTCCATGTGGCCAGGGATTGGCTTCTGCAATCACCACGAACTGGCCGTTGCCAAGCCTCACCATCGATTCGGCGCCAAGATTGCGCGGCCAGCGCCTCATCAGGGGCGGGGCCGAATGCGTTTCGGCACGGGCAAGCCCCGGCGAATAGCGCCAGATCTCGTTGAAATTCTCAAACCCCACCCAGAGACGTCGCGAGACCGGATCATAGCTCATCGATTCTGAATCTCGGTCCCGCTTTTCCCAGCCCCGGCTGGGCCCGCCGAGAAGAAACCCGCTCGAACGGGCGCTCAAAATGCCGGACGAATCGAGACTGAAGCGCATGAAATTGCCGCCGTCGTTCAACAGCAGGAAATGGCCGCGATCCACCACTAGTGAGGAAAAGCCGCCAAAGCCGGGATCGCTGCTCGTCAGGCGGTAGCCCCGTTCGAATATCAACGCGCCAAGCCGTCGCCGCGCAGGGTGCTTCGAATCGAGCGGCACGGGACTGGCGGAGAAGGAAACCGCCGGGCCGAACAGCGGCAGCCGGCTGATGCCACTGAACGTGGGGACGCAGAGCAGCATCAGGGCAATCGACAGGATCAAACGCATCCGTGCGTTCTAGAGCCGATCGTGTCGCGCGAAAGGGCGCAGCGATGATGAACGCGCGATAACAGTCGCATTCAGGGACCGCTCAACGCGACTCGGGCAAAGGCATGTCATCGAGACAATCGAGACAAGGGCATCACGCCCCTGACGCTTGAAGCGGGAGATAAGTCGATGATCAAGAAATTCTCTTTTGCCGCCGTCGCCCTCGCGATCAGCGCCAGCGCCCTTGTGCCGACCGCGCCAGCTGCGGCCCAGGATTATCGCAGCGACTATCAGGGGAGCTATTATGGCGACCAGAATCGCGGCGGGTACGACAATCGCTACGATGATCGGCGCGGCTACGACCAGCAGCGCGGTTATGATGACCGCCGAGGATATGATGATCGTTACGACGCGCGTCGGGTATATGACAACCGTCGCAGTTATAATGACAATCGCCGCTGCAACGATGGCACCGGTGGCGCGATCATCGGCGCGATTGCCGGCGGGCTGCTCGGCAATACGGTAGCAGGTCGCGGTGATCGCGGCATCGGCACCGTGCTTGGCCTGCTCGGCGGCGGGCTTGCCGGCCGGGCCATCGAGCGCGGCGGCAACAGTGGGTGCAGCAACTATCGCCGCTGATCCAATCGAGCTTCACGCTTCTCTCGCGTAGCTTATCGAGAGCGAGGGCCGGTACCGCAAGGTGCCGGCCCTTAGTGTTTGTGCGCTCGACTCAATACATATGCTGGCCGCCATTGATCGACAGCGTCGAGCCAGTGACGAAACCGCCATCGTCGGAACACAGGAAAACGACGCCGCGCGCGATTTCGGTCGCCTGCCCCAAACGCCCGACCGGGATTTTAGCGACGATTTTTTCGAGCACGTCAGCAGGGACCGCGGCGACCATATCGGTATCGATATAGCCAGGAGCGATTGCGTTGACCGTAACGCCGGCGCGCGCGCCTTCCTGTGCCAATGCCTTGGTGAAGCCGTGGATACCCGATTTGGCGGCGGCATAGTTGACCTGGCCATATTGCCCGGCCTGCCCGTTGATTGAGCCGATATTGACGATCCGGCCCCATTTGCGGTCGCGCATGCCAGGGAAAACGGCCTTCGCCATATTGAAGCAACCGCCAAGATTGGTGTCGATCACCTCTTTCCAGGCCTGATAGCTGAGCTTCATGATCGTACCGTCCCGGGTGATGCCCGCATTGTTGACCAGGACATCGACGGCGCCGAGCTCATCGGCCACCCGCGCACACCCGGCCTGGCAGGCATCGAAATCGGCAACGTCCCATTGATAGGCCTTGATCCCGGTCCGTTCGGAAAACTCTCGGGCGCGGGCATCGTTGCCGGCATAGGTCGCTGCCACCGTCAGGCCCGCTTCCTGAAGGGCCAGGCTTATCGCCTCGCCAATGCCCCGGGTGCCGCCGGTGACGATCGCAACGCGTGCCATATCTCTCTCCTTGTCGGGCCTTTGATGGCCGCTTCATTATCGTCAGGGCTTAGGCGCCCGTGCGCCAGCCTTCAAGTTCGCGCGCGATCAACGCGCGCAACATGGCGATACCGTGCGCGCCGTCGTTGAGACAGGGGATATAGGCAAAGTGCGTGCCGCCGGCCTCCTCAAAGGTCTCGCGGCCCCGAATCGCCAGCTCCTCGAGCGTTTCCAGACAATCGGCGGAAAAGCCGGGGGCGATGATCGCGATCTTCTTCGTGCCTTTGCCCGGCAGCTCGCCAAGCATGTCGTCGGTCGCGGGTTCGAGCCAGATCGCCCGACCGAAGCGCGACTGGAAAGTGACGATCACCGCGCGGCCCAGCGCTTCGCCAAGCAATCGCGCGGTCTTCTGGCACTGGCAGTGATAGGGATCGCCGAGCATCAGCGTGCGCTGCGGCATGCCGTGAAAGCTGATGACGATGGCATCGGGCACGAAATCGAGGCCTGCCAGATGCGTCTCGATCGTGGCCTTCAACGCCGCGATATAATGCGGATCGTCATGATAGGGCGGCAGCGTTCGCAGCGCTGGCTGCCAGCGCATCTTGGAAATCGCCTCGAACGCCTTGTCATTCGCGGTCGCTGTCGTCGCCGCGCAATATTGCGGATAGAGCGGGGCGAGCAGAATCCGCTCGCAGCCCGCGTCCTTCATCGCCGCCAGCCGTTCGGGAATCGGTCGCGCGCCATAGCGCATCGCCCAATCGATCATCACGCCCTCGCCGAATGCGCCCTGCAGCGCCGTGCTCTGCGCCTTGGTGATCGTGGCGAGCGGCGAGCCATCCGGGCCCCATACCTGGGCATAGGCCTCGGCCGATTTCTTGGGGCGAGTGTTGAGAATGATGCCGCGCAGGATCGGCTGCCAGGCGATCGGCGGAATCTCGACGACGCGTCGGTCGGAGAGAAATTCGAGCAGGTACCGGCGGACCGATTTCACATCGGGGCCATCGGGCGTACCCAGATTGGTGAGAAGCACGCCGATCTTCGGCTTGGCCACGGGCGGATGGTCAGGGGGAAGGCTCATGTCGTCGTCGCCGTAAACGGCAAGCGCCGCAAGCGAAAGCCCGCTGCTGCCTGAAGCGCATTGGCGATGGCCGGCGCGACTGGCGGCACCGCCAGTTCCGAAACGCCGCCCGGATCGGCCTCGCTGCGGATGATCTCAACGGTAATGTCGGGCGAATCGACGAGCTTGGGCAGCCCCAGCTGCCCCAGATTATGCGCCGTCGGCAGGTTTTCGCTGAATCCGGTGCCGCCACCAAGCGCCATCGACATCCCGAAAATCAGGCCGCCTTCGATCTGTTGGCGAATCAGATCGGGGTTGATCTGTCGCCCGCAATCGACCGCTGCGACCAGCCGATCGACGCGCGGCTGCTGGCCGTCCTCGAAATGCGCCTCTGCAAGCACGGCGATATGGCTACCGCGAAAGCTGTGGCAGGCAATGCCCTGTCCACTGCCGGCGACGCCGCCTTCCCAGCCACCGAGCGCGGCCGCCGTCGACAGACATCGCACAAGGCGCGGTTCACCAGTGATCGAAACGCGAAACGACAGCGGCTCTGTGCCGGCGACATGGGCAAGTTCATCGAGGAAACATTCGGTGAAAAAGGCGGTGTAGCCATGCGCCCCGCCACGCATGTGCCCGGTTGGCACGCCGATATCGGCCGGGTGATGATCGATCGCGTAATTGGGAAAACGATAAAAGGGCAGGGCACCCGCGACCGCATAGGGATCGCCGCGCCCTTGTGCTGCGAGCGCTGCGGAGACCGCCTGGTCCCCCGCCATCATGCGTCCGGCAAGCTCGCGACCGGTGGCAGGGGCGGCAATTTTCGCGAGCCAGCCCGAAATCATGCCGTTCGGACCCAGCCGAGCGGTCATTCGCGCCGCTGCTGGCGGGCGATATCGATCATGGAACAGGTCTTCGATCCGCGACCAGACAAGTTGAACGGGCCGCTTGAGCTTGATCGCCAGCACCGCGGCCTGCTCAGCGACAAGATGTTCCAGATTGGCGCCGAAGGACCCCCCGATCAGCATTGGATGAACGACGACCCTGTCCGCCGGGATCCCGCTTGCGGCCGCTGCTGCCGCCCGCGCCAGACCCGGCGCCTGGGTAGGCATCCATAATTGCAGCTGCCGCCCGTCATAATGCGCGGTCGCGTTCATCGTCTCCAACGGCGCATGCACGCCCAAGCCGACGCGGTACTCCGCTGTCACGACCTGCGCACCCTTGAACGCCGCCGACAGATTGCCGCCCGCCGCCATGCGCTGGCCCGGCCCGTCGAGCGCCGCGGTCAACGCCGCATCGATCGAATCCGAGTTGATGATGCGCCCCCGGGTTGCGAATTTCGGCGCCAGCGCATCGAGCGCCTGGTTCGCCGCCCACCAATTATTGGCAACCGCCGCGACCCAGCGCGGGTTCTCGACAATGGCGATGACCCCTTGCACTTTCCTGGCGGCGGCTCGGTCGAGCTTGATCAGCCGACTGTCGCCCACCGGCCCTTGGCGGATCGATGCATAAACCATGTCCGGCAAGCGGATATCGCCGGCAAAGTTTCCGGTGCCATCGATCTTGGCGGGCACGTCGAGCCGGGGCAGCGATTGACCCGTCAGCCGCCCGCGCTCGCCGCCACGTCGTGGCAATATGGGCGGCAGATCATAGCCGGCAGCCGCTGCAGCAAGCTCAGCGAAGCGCAGTTTCTGGCCGCCGTGCTCGACAAAGCCAGCGCCAGTGGCGCAGGACCGCCAATCGACGCCCCAGCGCGCTGCGGCGGCCCGGCATAGCAGCACCCGCGCCCCCGCGCCTGCGGTTCGAAGATCGTCCTCAAAGGCGCGCACCGAGCTTGAACCCGCGGTAAGGACGAGCGCGGTCCGCGCGCCATGCACTTGCTTCAGCGCATCGGGCACATCGTCGAACACGCCCTCGAACAATTCTGCCGCACCCAAGCCGTTGGCGTAAAGCGGGTTCAGCGGCGCGGGTTGCACTGCAACGGTGCGCCAATCGGCACCAAGTTCATCGGCGATGATCTGCGGCAGGCTGGTATACACGCCCTGGCCGTGTTCGGCCTGCGGCACCGCCACCGTCACCCGGCCATCCTCGCCAATCTTCAGCCAGGCGTTGAACACCGTTTCGCCAGCGCCA
Organism: Sphingomonadales bacterium; assembly: GCA_038315875.1. Lineage (GTDB taxonomy): Bacteria > Pseudomonadota > Alphaproteobacteria > Sphingomonadales > Sphingomonadaceae > Sphingomonas. The sequence goes on from JBBQAG010000002.1 coordinate 12,439, forward strand.
GCGGTGAGATTGGGCAGATAGCGGCGCGGCCACAGCGCCCAGGCGACGACCAATCCAGCGCCAGCGCCGCCGCCGATAAGCAGCGTTCGCCGATTGATTCCCGCCAAGGCGTCCGATGCCGTCATCACCCGGCTCTATCGCGGGCAATCGTGCGGCGCCAGATCAAGCGGCGGCGGTTTCGGTCGCGTGTACGGAACGATAATGCGCCCGGATTGCGACCTTGTCGATCTTCTCCGTGCCCAGCCGGGGGAGTGGCGCGGGCGATATCCATATCCGCCGGGGCACCTTGAACGCAGCGATGCGCGCGCTCAGAAATTCGCATAATGCCTCCACGTCCATTATCTCGCCCTCGCGGATGTGGACGACGGCACCGGGCACTTCGCCGAAACGCTCGTCGGGAAGGCCGAAAACCGCCGCCTCGGCAACCGACGCGTTTTCATAAAGCGCGGCCTCAACCTCCTGGCACGAGATATTCTCGCCACCCCGGATGATGATGTCCTTCTTGCGATCGACGATGAAGAGATAGCCGTCCTCATCGAGATAACCGATATCGCCGGTCAGGAAATATCGATCGGCCGTAAAGGCATCGCGAGTTGCATCGGGGCGGCCCCAATATTCCTTGAAGTTGCAGATCGACCGTATCGCCACTTCGCCGCGTTGGCCCTGCGCGACTGGATTGCCGGCCCCGTCCAGAATCGCCAGATCGACGAGTGGCGCAGAAGCACGGCCAGTCGAATTGGGCTTGGCGAGGTAATTGCTGCGGAAATTGCCGCAGCCGACGCCGTTGGTCTCGGTCAGTCCATAGCCAAGCAGCGGCGCGCCGCCGCCCATTTCCTCGTTCAGCCGGCGGACATGCTCGACCGGGCGCGGCGCCCCGCCCGCCGCAAAATCGGTAACGCTCGACAGATCGAAGGTCGATCGGTTGGGATGCGTCAGTATCTCGAAGCTCATCAGCGGCACGCCGACGAAATAGCTGATCTGCTCGCGCTCGATCAGCCGCATCGCCTCCTCGGCATCCCATTTCGGCATCAGCACGAGCTTGCGGCCCATCGCGAAGCTTTGCAGGAAAACCGGCACTTCGGCGGTGACATGGAACAGTGGCACGTTGAGCAACGTCGACGGCTGTCCCTGCGGCGGCTTGCCGTCCTCGGTCGAAATGCCGAGCATCAGCAGCGCCTGCGCCAGATAGTTGAACACCGCCTGGCAAACCGCGCGGTGATCACTCAGCGCGCCCTTCGACTGGCCGGTCGATCCGCTGGTGAACAGGATCGTTGCATGATCGTCCCCCATCAACATCGGCAGCGCCGTTTCGGGCGTGCCGCCCGCCTCGATCACGGGCGCCAGCGATTGGGCAAGCGGCAGCCGGTCGTCGACGGCGAGCACCTGGCAATCGAGGCCGGGCGCTTCGGCGAGTCGCTGCGCGCGTGGGGCGTCGGCAAAAACCAACCGGCAGCCGACATCGCCGATCGCTTCTGCAAGCTCGCCGGTTTGCCACCAGCCGTTGAGCAGGGTCGCGACCCCGCCCGCCATCGTGATCCCCATGTAAAGCGCGATCCAGGCGGGCGAATTGCGCATCGCTATCCCGACCCGATCCCCACGGGCAACGCCAAACCCGTCGATCAGCGCGCGCGCGGTTGCTTGCGCGACTGCGTGCACCTCGGCGAAGGTCAGCCGTTCCTCGCCCGACACCAGAAACGTCTTGTCATGATGTTCGGCGCAGAAATGTGCGAAATAATAGGTCAGCGCCGGCGGCGCGACGGCAATCGCGGGATAGGACCGGCCATCAAGATCGAGCATTGTCAGCGGCATTTGGCCGCCCGCCCCGTTCAGCTTGGCGAATCCTTCGTCCATGCGGCGATCCAACACGCTCGGCATCTGTCTCTCTCCCTCTTGGTCTTGTGGCCAAGCCCCTTTATGGAAGCCCCACTATTTGGGGAAAAGCTGTGATCCTGTCTACCGCTGCCTTGCTCGCTGCTGCCACTGCCGGCGCGGTCGATCACACCCATCTGCGTTTTGAGGATCTCGGGCTCGATCCGACGATCGTCTCGATCGGCTGGTTCAACCTGAAATGGTATTCGATCGCCTATATTGCCGGCATCATCGTCGGCTGGTGGTATCTGCTGAAGCTGCTCGCTGCCCCCGGCGCGCCAATGGCACGACGCCATGCCGATGATCTGGTGTTCTATGCAACGCTTGGCATCATCCTGGGCGGGCGGATCGGCTATGTCATCTTCTATGCCCCGCAGATGTTTATCCATCCCGTTCAGATATTGCGGTTGTGGGACGGCGGCATGTCGTTCCACGGCGGTGTCATCGGCACGTCGATCGGGCTGATCCTGTTATCGCGCAAGCACCAGCTCAATTGGCTGCGCGTGCATGATTATGTCGCCTGTGTCGTGCCGTTCGGTCTGTTTTTCGGCCGGCTCGCGAATTTCGTGAACGGTGAGCTGTGGGGCAAGCCCGCAAATGTCCCCTGGGCAATCATCTTTCCGCGCACCGGCGATGATGTCGCACGCCATCCAAGCCAGCTATACGAGGCCGGGCTTGAGGGGATCGCCCTGTTCGCGATCCTGTGGTTCTGCTTCTGGCGCACCAAGGCGCGCTATGATCCGGGTAAGCTGACGGGCGTGTTCATCGGCGGCTATGGGATTGCCCGTTTCATCGTGGAATATTTCCGTGAGCCTGATGCGCAATTCGCGGGCACGTTCATCGAAGCGAGCGGCATCCATATGGGCCAGTGGCTGTGTGTGCCGATGATCATCGGCGGCGGCTATCTGATCGCCACGGCAAACGCACGCCGACAGCGGATCGAGCCGATTGCCGGCAGCGAAAGCGTCGCGTGATCGGGGACGCAGCAATATGCCCGAACCGGACCTCACCGCCCCTCCTCCCGGGCATCTCCCCGAGCGCCTTGCCCGCGCAATAACGCTGGGCGGCCCCATTCCGGTGGCGCATTATATGGCGGCAGCGAACGCCCATTATTACGCGACGCGCGATCCGCTGGGCAAAGACGGTGATTTCACGACGGCGCCCGAGATCAGCCAGATGTTCGGCGAACTGATCGGCGCGTGGCTCGCCGATCTGTGGGAGCGCGCTGGTCGACCGCCGGCCGCCTATGTCGAGCTTGGGCCGGGGCGGGGAACGCTGGCGGTTGATGCGCTCAGAGCGATGGCGTCAGCGGGGCTCGTACCGCAGGTTCATTTCGTCGAGACCAGCCCGTTGCTGCGCCGCGCGCAGGCGGAACGCGTTCCGGGTGCCATCTGGCATGACGATCTGTCGACTTTGCCCCACGACACATCGCTGCTGGTCGTCGCGAACGAATTCTTCGATGCGCTGCCGATCCGCCAACTGCTTCGTACGGGCGAAGGCTGGCATGAACGCGTCGTCGCCTGTCAGGACACCTTGTTCCTGCCGATCCTGGGCAAGCCCGTGCCCGATGGCCTGATCCCGCCCAAATTGCGCAAGGCGCCATCCGGATCGATCCTCGAAACCTCGCCGGCAGGTGTCAACATGATGCGCCGGCTGGCCGATCGATTGACCGCGCAGGGCGGCGCCGCCTTGATCGTCGATTATGGCTATCTGGGGCCGGCGATCGGCGACACGCTGCAAGCGGTGCATGCCCATCATTTCGTCAATGTATTCGCCGCCCCCGGCGAGAACGACCTGACCGCGCATGTCGATTTCGCGACGCTTGCCGCCGCCGCCCTGACCGAAAGGGCCAAGGTGTTCGGCCCCGTTGATCAGGCCGATTTTCTGACGATGATCGGCATCGACGCCCGCACGCTCGCGCTGGCTGCCGCGTCGCCCGATCGTGCCAAGCAGATCGAGGCCGATCGCAAACGGCTGGTCGGCGCGGAGGCGATGGGGCGGCTGTTCAAGGCGATGGCGGTGACTGGCGGCGACTGGCCAACGCCTGCAGGCTTTGCATGATCAGCTATCGCGACGCGACCCTTGCCGACGGCCCGGCGCTCGATGCAATGGCGCAGGCGAGCTGGCTGGAAACCTTTGGCCATTCGGCGCCACCCGCCGATATCGCCGCCTATGTGGCGGGTGCCTATGGCCCTGACGGCGCATTGCGCCGCGATCTTGCCGACCCCCAAAAGCATTTTCACCTTGCTTGCGAGGGAGGCTCGATTGCGGGCTATGCAAAGCTCAACGCGGTATGGTTGACCGATCCAGCGATACCGGCGGGAGCACTGCAGCTGAGCCAGCTTTACGTCGCCCGCGCCTTTCATGGCAGCGGCATCGCCCAGGCGCTGATGGCCTGGACGATCGACACCGCAAAGGCGCGTGGCGCGAGTGCGTTGGTGCTGACGGTGTGGGAGGAAAACCACCGCGCCCGCCGCTTCTACCAACGCTATGGCTTCGCCCAGATCGGCGTTTACGCATTCCAGACGGGCAGCCAGATCGACAATGATCTGATTCTGGAGATGCCCCTGTGATCGCGAGTGGGAACGGGGTCGAGGTGATCCATGCCAACGCGCTCACTGGCATAGCGCACGGTTTTCTCGGGCGACGCGGCGGGGTGTCGGCTGGTGTCCATGCCGGACTGAATGTCGGCACGGGCTCCGCAGACGAGGCCGGGGCAATCGCCGAAAACCGGGCGCGGGCAACAGCGGCGGTTCTCCCTGGCGCCGCCCTTGTCACCGCGCATCAAATTCACTCTGCCGAAGTCGTCACGGTTTCGGCGCCAATCGACCTCGAAAGCCGCCCGCGCGCCGATGCAATGGTCACCGATCGGCCCGGCCTGTTGCTCGGTATCCTCACCGCCGATTGCGCGCCGGTGCTGTTCGCTGACCGCGACGCGGGCATCGTCGGCGCGGCACATGCCGGCTGGAAAGGGGCGATTGCCGGGGTCACCGACGCAACGGTTGAAGCGATGATCGCGCTTGGCGCGCGACGTGAGCGAATTGCGGCGGCGATCGGCCCGTGTATCGCCCGCACCAGCTATGAGGTCGACGATGGCATCGCCCGCCGTTTCGAGGCACTCGATCCCGCCAATGAACGCTTTTTCTCGCCGGGCCGGACAGGGCATCACCAATTCGATCTCGAAGCCTATGTCGCCCACCGCATCGCCGCGACTGGGATCGAGCTGATCGAAATGCTCGGGCTCGATACCTATGCCGATGCCGATCGCTTTTTCAGCTTCCGCCGCGCCACGCATCGTGCCGAGCCCGACTATGGCCGCCAGATTGCGTTGATCGGGCTCGCCTGAGGGTCAGCGGGAACCTCGCCTGTTCGTTATAGTTGCGCTAGATACCAGCTATCTCCTCCCCCGAAAAAGGCCCCAGCGCGATGACCAATGAGACCGAAGCCGATCTGACCGGCGTCACCCAGCGTCGCCACCCAAAGCCGCAGGTCGAAAAGCTTGGCGGCAGAAAGCTGAAGCCCTCCACGCTGATGATGGGGCATGGCTATGATCCAATGTTGTCGGAAGGATCGCTCAAGCCGCCGATCTTCCTCACCTCGACCTTCGTCTTCCCCAATGCCGCCGCCGGCAAGCGCCATTTCGAGGGCGTGACGGGCAAGCGCCCGGGCGGTGCGGATGGCCTGGTTTATTCGCGCTTCAACGGCCCAAATCAGGAAATCCTCGAAGACCGGCTCGCCGTCTGGGAAGATGCCGAGGACGCGCTGACCTTTTCGAGCGGCATGTCGGCGATCGCCACATTGTTTCTGTCGCTGGTCCGCCCCGGCGACACGATCGTCCATTCGGGGCCGCTTTATGCCGCGACCGAAACGCTCATCGCGCGCGTGCTCGGTCGCTTCGGCGTCCATTTTCTCGATTTTCCAGCGGGTGCCACGCGTGAGGAGATCGATATCGTGATGGCCAAGGCCGCGACTGGCCGCGTCGCGCTGATCTATCTCGAAAGCCCCGCCAATCCAACCAATGCGCTCGTCGACATCGAGGCGGTCGCCGCCAGCCGCGACGCGATCTACGGCGATAGCGCTGACAAGCCGCCAATCGCGATCGACAACACGTTTCTCGGGCCTTTGTGGCAGCAACCGCTCAAGCACGGTGCTGATATCGCGGTGTACAGCCTCACCAAATATGCCGGCGGGCATAGCGATCTCGTCGCGGGCAGCCTTGTCGGCAGCAAGAAGCAGATGGATGTTATAAGGCTGATGCGCAACACGATCGGCACGATCACCGATCCCAACACCGCCTGGATGCTATTGCGCAGCCTGGAGACGCTCGAACTGCGGATGACCCGCGCTGGCGAGAATGCGGTAAAGGTCTGCGAATATCTCCGCACCCATCCCAAGGTCGAGCGCGTCGGCTATCTCGGCTTCCTCGAATCGACCCCGGGAGACGAACGCCAGGCCGATATCTATCGCCGCCATTGCACCGGGGCGGGCAGCACCTTCTCGCTGTTCCTCAACGGTGGCGAGAAGGAGAGCTTTGCTTTCCTCGACGCGCTGCGAATCGCCAAGCTCGCGGTCAGCCTGGGCGGCACCGAAACGCTCGCCAGCCATCCCGCCGGCATGACGCATCTGTCGGTTCCCGAAGCCCGCAAGAAAGCGCTCGGCATCACCGACAATCTGGTGCGCATATCGATCGGTGTGGAAGATGCCGATGATCTGATCGCCGATTTCGAACAGGCACTGGCGGCGATCTAGAGCAGGCAGGGGAACGCTGGGATCGGCATATTGCGATCCTCTCACCCGTTCATCATCGGCTCAGGCACAGCGGCGCAGATGCGGCGTCTATCCAAATGCGCTGGAATACCCCGATGATGAACCGCCCTGCCCTCGTCCTCATCGCAGCGGCCCTTGCCCTGCCGACAGCCGCGATGGCCAAAACGCCCGCCGGCGTCTGGGCCAACCCCAGCGGCTCGGTGCATGTCAGCTTCGCCAATTGCGGCAGGGCGATGTGCGGCCGGGTGATCTGGGCCAACGACAAGGCCAAGGCAGATGCGCTAGCCGGCAGTGGCGAGCCGCTGGTGGGCAGCCTGTTGTTCCGCGATTTCGTGGCTGAGGGCGATCATCGCTGGACGGGCAAGGTCCGTGTCCCCGATATCGGCCAGACGCTGTCGGGGTCGATCGAGCAGATCGATGCAAAGACGCTGCGCGGCGAAGGCTGCCTGATCGCAGGTTTCGGCTGCAAGCAGCAGACCTGGCGCCGGGTGCGCTAGGCTAGAACAGCCCCACCACCTCGCCCGCCGCGTCGAATCCGATCGTCTCGGCTGCCGCCACGCGCGGCAGGCCCGGCATCGTCATCAGATCACCACAGATCGCGACGACAAAGCCCGCGCCCGCCGCCAGCCGAACCTCGCGCACCGGCAGGACGTGACCCTCGGGCGCGCCGAGCAAAGTCGGATCGGCGGAAAAGCTGTACTGGGTCTTTGCCATGCACACCGGCAGATGCCCAAAACCCGCGGCCTCCCAGCGCTTCAACTGCGCGGTAACCGCTGGCAAGGGCGCTATATCGGCGGCACGATAAATCCGCGTTGCAATCGACCTGATCTTGTCGAGTAGCGGCAGATCATCGGGATAAAGCGGCGCAAATTGATTTTCGTCATCGGCCAGCGACGCCACTGCCTCTGCCAGCGCAACCGCGCCCGCGCCGCCCTCTGCCCAGTGCCGGCACAGGATCGCCTGCACGCCGAGCGCCGAGCACGCCGCCTCGATCACCGCGATTTCCGCCGCGCCATCGCCGCCGAAATGATTGATCGCGACGACCGCCGGGACGCCGAACTGGCGAATATTTTCAATGTGGCGGACGAGATTGACGACCCCGCGTTCGACTGCCGCCACATCCTCCTTCGCCAGATCGCCCTTTGCAACGCCGCCATTCATCTTCAAGGCGCGCACCGTCGCCACGATCACGACGGCATTGGGCGCCAGCCCCGCCTGACGACATTTGATGTCGAAGAACTTCTCCGCGCCCAGATCGGCGCCGAAGCCGGCTTCGGTGACGACATAATCGGCAAGGCCAAGTGCAGTGCGGGTCGCGATCACCGAATTGCAGCCATGGGCAATATTGGCGAATGGCCCACCATGGATGATCGCTGGATTGCCCTCCAGCGTCTGCACCAGATTGGGCTTGATCGCTTCTGCCAGCAGCACTGCCATTGCGCCGTCGGCCTTCAGGTCATGTGCTGTCACGGGCCGCCGGTCCCGCGTCTCGGCGACGATGATCCGCCCGAGCCGCGCCTTCAGATCGGCCAGGTTCTCGGCAAGGCACAGCACCGCCATCACTTCGGACGCGACGGTGATATCGAAGCCCGATTGGCGTGGAAAACCATTGGCGACTCCGCCCAAAGACTGCGCGATATCGCGCAGCGCCCGGTCGTTCATGTCGATCACCCGCCGCCACGTCACCCGCCGCGCATCGATATCGAGCGCATTGCCCCAATAAAGATGATTATCGATCATCGCGGCGAGCAGATTATGCGCCGCAGTGATCGCGTGGAAATCGCCGGTGAAATGCAGGTTGATATCGACCATCGGCGCCACTTGCGCCTGCCCGCCCCCGGTCGCGCCGCCCTTGGTGCCGAAACAGGGCCCAAGCGACGGCTCGCGCAAGGCAAGGATTGTCTTGCGCCCGGTGAGGTTCAGCGCATCGGCGAGCCCAACCGACGTCGTCGTCTTGCCCTCGCCGGCTGGTGTCGGGTTGATCGCGGTGACAAGCACCAGCTTGCCCGTCCGGCTGGGCGCCGGCAGGTCGGCAAGATCGATCTTGGCCTTGGCGCGCCCATAGAATTCGAGCGCCGCCAGCGGAATGCCCGCCTGCGCCGCGACATCGGCGATCGGGCGCAGGGTGACGCCGCGGGCAATCTCGATATCGCTCGGCATGTCGCTCAGCCGTCGCTCACACGCTCGATATCGGCGCCAACCGCGCTCAGCTTTTCCTCAAGCCGCTCATAACCGCGATCGAGGTGATAGACGCGATTGACCTGCGTTTCGCCTTCCGCTGCCAGGCCAGCGAGGATGAGGCTCATCGAGGCGCGCAAATCCGTCGCCATCACGGGTGCACCGATCAGCCGATCGACGCCCCGCACCACAGCGGTGCGCCCGCTCACCCTGATATCGGCGCCCATCCGGGCGAGCTCGGGAACATGCATGTAGCGATTCTCGAAGATCGTCTCGGTCAGGACGCTGGTGCCCTCTGCGAGCGCCAGCATCGCCATGAACTGTGCCTGCATGTCGGTTGCGAAGCCCGGAAAGGGTGCGGTCGACAATTCGATCGGATTGAGGCCGTTGGCCGCCGATATGTGAAGACAATCGCGCCGTTCCTCCACCGTCACGCCGGCTTCCTCCAGGGCCGCGATCGTCGCGCGCATGTCAGCTGCCTGGACGCCGACCAGATCGAGCGCCCCGCCAGTGATCGCGGCGGCACAGGCATAACTGCCAGCCTCGATGCGATCGGGCATCACCCGATATGTCGCGCCGTACAGCCGGTCGCGGCCCTCGATCTCGATCGTCTCGGTGCCGATGCCCTCGATCGAAGCACCCATGGCAACCAGGCAATTGCACAGATCGACGATCTCGGGCTCGCGCGCGGCATTCTCTATGATCGATGGCCCGCGCGCAGTAACCGCAGCCATGATCGCATTCTCGGTCGCACCGACCGAGACGATCGGGAACGACACCCGTCCGCCCGGCAGCCGCCCGCCCGGCGCCACCGCCTTCACATAGCCTGCCGCCAGCTCGATATCGGCGCCGAGCGCCTCCATCGCCTTCAAATGCAGATCGATCGGTCGGTTGCCGATCGCACAGCCGCCGGGGAGCGACACCGTCGCCTCACCAGCGCGCCCGATGAGCGGGCCGAGAACCAGGATCGAGGCGCGCATCTTGCGAACGATATCATAGGGCGCCTCGGTCGAGGTCAGCTTGCCCGCGCGGATCGTCATGACCCGGCCGAAATCTTCAGGACGACTGCCTTCGATCTGCGTGGATGCGCCAAGCTGATTGAGCAGGTGCCCGAACCCGTCAACATCGGCCAGCCGCGGCAGGTTGCGCAGCGTCAACGGCTCCTCGGTCAACAGCGCGCAGGGCATCAGCGTGAGTGCGGCGTTTTTTGCGCCGGAAATCGGCACGCGACCGGCAAGGCGATTGCCGCCCCGAATGAGTATGCGATCCATTGGCGAGTTTCTATCGTGTGGTTTGGCTGGCGCAAGGGCAAGGCTGGCTATCATCAGCAGATTGATCGACTTTAATGCAGGCTTTGCCGGTCGCTGCTTGAATGGTCGAACCAGGGGGAATTGAACGCGTGCCATCAAGTTGCTTCGCTGATCGGATCAGCGACCTAATTGCGTTGACCCCAAGCGAACGCACTACCCTGGATGCTCTGGAGGAGCGGGAGCGGCATTTGCGCCGGGGCGCCATCCTGCAACGCGAGCATGACCGGGTCAGCGAATTGTTCATTCTCAGCAAGGGGCTGATGATGAGCTATGTGCTGCTCGACGACGGCAGCCGGCAGATTTTGCGCTTCCTGTTTCCAGGCGACATGCTGGCGGCGACCAATCTCGTCTACCGCGATGCGACCGAGACGATCGTGGCGCTCACCGATTGCGTCGTATGCCCGTTCGAGCGCGCGGCGCTGAGCCAGTTGATCACAGCGCATCCCCGGCTGGCGGCGGTGATTCTTGCGTATAACCAGATCGAGCGCGTCGCGCTCACCGATCGGCTCGCCGCCCTTGGGCGAACGACCGCCAAAACGCGCGTCGCAGCGATCCTGCTCGAGTTGCGCAATCGCTTGCGCATGCTCGACAAGGGCATCAGCACCGTCTTCACGCTTGGCCTGACGCAGGAAGAGATTGGCGACGCAACCGGCCTTACCGCAGTTCACGTCAACCGGATGCTGCGCCAGCTAGAGGAAGAAGGGCTGATCACGCGCGAGGCCGGGCGCGTTACCTTTGTCGATGAACGCGGGCTCACACGGGCCGGCAATTATGTCGATCGGTACGAAGGGCTAGATCTCAGCTGGTTACCGCCGGGGCGGTAATTCGCGAACTGGCTGCTTCAGGCCTTTTCTAGCGTGCACTGCAGCGGGTGCTGGTTCTGCCGCGCAAAATCCATCACCTGGCTCACCTTGGTCTCGGCGACCTCATAAGTGAAAACACCGCACACGCCGACGCCCTTCTGGTGGACATGCAGCATCACCCGAGTCGCCTCCTCGATGCTCATCCGGAAGAAGCGCTGGAGGCACAGCACCACGAATTCCATTGGCGTATAATCATCGTTGAGCATCAGCACCCGGTAAGGTGTCGGCTGCTTGGTGCGCGTCCGCGTGCGCGTGGCGACGCCCACACCGGTGCCGGTGTTGTCGTCATCATCGCCGCGGCGTTCGGCCATCTTGAACGAATTGTTGCTGGTAAGTGTCATGCAGTTCGAAAATATGGCACGCCATGGGCCAAGGGCAAGGGGCAAGCGCCACCAAGGGGGCTCGATCGGTCGAATATGTGTCCCACCGCGCGCCGGAAGCAACAAAAAAGGGGTGGCCACCGGCTTGGCGACCACCCCATTTTCTGAAGAACCGGCCGGAGCCGGCGACAGCTTATGCGCTGATCTTCATCTTCTCGGCAGCAACCGCAACGCGGTTCGAGATCGGCTGAGCGATCTCACCGGCGAGCTTCAGCACGGCTTCGGTCGTCTTCGACGATTCGGCGACGAGCGCGTCGAACGACTGACGCACATAATCGCTGTGAAGCTTCATGAACTCGGTAGGCGACTTCACCGACGACAGCGTCTTGACGACGGCGGTCGCGTGCTCAAACGACTTGCGGGTATATTCAGCAGCGTCCTGGCCCATCGTCTCGATGCCCTTTGCGGCAATCTTCGACGATTCGACAAGCGCTTCGACGTTGCCCTTGTTGAAATCATTCATGTCGGCGAACATCGTCTGGGTCTTTTCCATCGCAGCCTTGGCGCGACCGTTCATGTCGGACATCATGGCCTGGCTCTTCTCGGTGACGGTGTTGATGGTGTTTTCCATGGTGGTAATTTCCTTTTTCACTGCGGTTGGGATTGCCGCCTTCGGTGCGGCAGTGGGGGTTGGTACGGGCTTGGAAACTGGGGCAGAGACTGCCGCCGAGGCTGCCTTCGGAACTGCCTTCGAGACTGGAGCAGAAACCGGCGCCTTGACGATCGGTGCGCTTGCACGAACGGGGGCCGTGGCCGCGGGAACGGCAGGCTTGGGAGGCGGTGCCGCTTTCACTGCGACGGGTGCGGTTGGTGCCTTGGCCGCAACAGGTGCCGGAGCGGGGACAATCGATGCCTGAACCGGCTTCTTCGCGTCAACTGCAGGGGCCGTTACCGGCTTGGCCGCGGCCGGCTTGGCGGCGACGATGGGCGCAGTCACCGTCTTTGGCGACGGTACAGTCGACGTCTTCGGCGCTGGTGCGCTCTGGCTTGGCGCGACAACAGGCTTGACCGCCGCCGGAGCGGTTGTCTTTGAATCGGTGTTGGGACCTTTGCTGGCCATCGGGCCCTCCTGACGATTGCGTTGCTGCACTGCAATATAAACGATGCATCAGCCGATGCAAGCATTTTTTGTGCGCTGCAACATAATCGCAACAAAGGCCAGTATTTTGCCCTGATATCAATGCGTCAGGCCGAAGAGACATAGCTCCCCGGAGCATCCCCAAGCGCTGCAAGCGCACCGTCACCCGGCTTCCGTGCGCCCGTCGCTGCCACCATATCGGCATTCTGCGTGCCTATCCACGCGATCCAGTCGGGCCACCAGCTGCCCTTGGTCTCGGTCGCCCCGGCGACGAAATCGGCAAGCGTCCCGCCAAGCTCGGGGTTGGTCCAATATTGGTATTTACCGGCCGCCGGCGGATTGACGACCCCGGCGATATGCCCCGATCCGGCGAGCACGAACTTCATCGGCCCGGTGAATTGCTTGGTGATCGACCACACGCTTTCGGCAGGCGCGATATGGTCTTCGCGCCCCGCCTGAATATAGCTGGGCGTCTTGACTTGGGTCAGGTCGATCGGCGTGCCGGAAATCGACAACGCGCCTGGCCGCACGAGCAGATTGTCGCGGTAGAGATCGCGTAGATAGCTCAGATGCCATTTGACTGGCAGGTTGGTGGTGTCTCCGTTCCAGTGGAGCAGATCGAACGGGGCGTAATCCTGGCCAAGCAGATAATTGTTGGTGACATAATTCCAGATGAGATCGCGGCCGCGTAGCAGATTAAAGGTCGCTGCCATGTACCGACCATCCAGGAACCCGTCGGGCGAGATCTGTTCGATTCGCTGCAGCTGCTCGTCATTGACGAAATACAGCAACTCGCCAGCCTGTGCGAAATCGACCTGCGCGGTAAAGAAGGTCGCGCTCTTCACCTTGTCGGCCTGCCCCCGCGCAGCGAGGATCGCCAGCGTCGCCGCCAGCGTGGTTCCGGCCACGCAATAGCCAATCGCGTGGACCGCCTCGACGCCCAATAACGCGCGGACGGTGTCGATCGCATCGATCTGCCCGGCCTCGACATAATCGTCCCAAACGATATCCTTCATGCTGGCATCGGCCGATTTCCACGAAACGACGAACACCGTCAGCCCCTGGTCGACCGCCCATTTGATGAAGCTCTTCTCTGCTGTCAGGTCGAGGATGTAGAATCGGTTGATCCACGGCGGGAAGACCACCAGCGGCACTGCGAGCACCTTCTTCGTGGTCGGCGTATATTGGATCAGTTCGTAAAGCGGGGTGCGCTTGACCACCTTGCCCGGGGTCATCGCCAGGTTTCGGCCAACCGCGAATGCATTGGGATCGGTGTGCGTCAACTGCCCCTTGCCGATATCGGCGAGCATGTTCTGCAGGCCCTGGAGCAGGTTTTCACCCCCCGTCTCAAGCGTGCGCTCAAGCACGAGCGGGTTGGTGGCGGGGAAATTGCTCGGGCTCATCGCGTCGACAAAGCCGCGCGCGGCAAAGCGCAATTGCTCGCGCTGGCGCTCGTCGACCCCCTCGATCGCATCGACACCGCGGAGCAGATGATCGGACATCAGGAAATAGCTCTGGCGAATCCAGTCGAACACCGGGTTTTCGCGCCATTGCGGCGCCTTGAAGCGCTTGTCGCGCGCCTGCGCCGCCGTCTCCTCGACGGGGTCGGCGCTGTCGGGGCTTAGGAAACGCTGCCACAGCTTCATGCTGTCCGCCCAGAAATCATGCGCGCGCGCCATCGTCGCGCGATCGGTAAAGCCTGGGATGATCGGCATTGCGGGGGTTTCCTGCATCGTCTGCAAGCCCGCCTCGAGCATCATCTGCTGCGCCCGGCCCATCACCCAGGTCCAGTGCTGCATGTCCTCAAGGCTCGGGATCGACAGCGCGGCCGCTGGCGCGGCGTTCGGCACGGGTTCGCTCATGGCATCCTCGATTCTTGTTATTTAACCCCAAGTAACGCAACCTTGGCGCTGCGTCATTCACCGCGAGCACCAACTGGCCTATGATCGCGGTGGAATGGCCCCTCCCGCCGATGGAAAGCAGCCGATGTCCGACGAATTCTACCGCATCAAGCGCCTGCCGCCTTATGTCATCGCCGAGGTGAACGCGATGCGGGCGCAGGCGCGGCAATCTGGCGAGGACATCATCGATCTGGGGATGGGCAATCCCGATCTGCCGCCACCGCCGCACGTGATAGAAAAGCTGTGCGAAGTCGCCGCCAAGCCCGATGCGCATGGCTATTCGCAATCGAAGGGCATTCCCGGACTGCGCCGCGCCCAGGCCAATTATTACGACCGGCGTTTCGGGGTCGATCTCGATCCCGAAAACGAAGTCGTCGTGACGATGGGATCGAAAGAGGGGCTGGCGAGCCTTGCCACGGCGATCACGGCACCGGGCGATGTCGTGCTGGCGCCCAATCCCAGCTATCCAATCCACACCTTCGGCTTCATCATTGCCGGCGCGACGATCCGCGCGGTGCCGACGACTCCCGACGAGCGGTATTTCGAGGCGCTCGAGCGGGCAATGAACTTCACCGTGCCGCGTCCGTCGGTGCTTGTCGTCAACTATCCCTCCAATCCGACGGCCGAGACCGTCGATCTCGCCTTTTACGAGCGGCTGGTGGCGTGGGCGCGCGAGAACAAGGTGTGGGTGATTTCCGATCTTGCCTATTCGGAGCTTTATTTCGACGGCAAGCCGACCACATCGATCCTGCAGGTAAAGGGGGCCAAGGAGGTCGCGGTCGAATTCACCTCGCTGTCCAAAACCTATTCGATGGCCGGCTGGCGGATCGGCTTTGCCGTCGGCAACCAGAAACTCATCGCGGCGATGACTCGGGTCAAATCCTATCTCGATTACGGCGCCTTCACGCCTATCCAAGCCGCCGCCTGCGCCGCGCTCAATGGGCCGCAGGATATCGTCGAGAAAAACCGCGCGCTTTATCATCACCGTCGCGATGTGCTTGTCGAAAGCTTTGGGCGGGCCGGATGGGATATTCCGGCGCCGGCAGCGTCGATGTTTGCCTGGGCACCGCTCCCCCCGGCGCTCGCGCACTTAGGCAGCCTTGAGTTCAGCAAACAATTGCTGTCATGCGCGCAGGTCGCAGTTGCGCCAGGGGTTGGTTATGGCGAAAACGGAGAGGGTTTCGTGCGCATCGCAATGGTCGAAAATGAACAGCGCCTGCGCCAGGCGGCGCGCAACGTGAAACGCTATCTGACGAGCATGGGTGTCAACACGCCGGCCCAGCATTCGGGCTGATGATTTTGCCGCCAACGATTGCGCTCATGCGATGATCGATCCTCTTTATTCGCTTGCAGGCGTGCTGGTGGGCCTGCTGGTCGGGCTTACAGGCGTCGGTGGTGGATCGCTGATGACGCCGATCCTGGTGTTGTTCTTCGGCTTTCACCCGGCAACGGCAGTGGGCACCGATCTGCTCTATGCCTCCGCCACCAAGACGGCGGGCACCTTCGTCCACGGCCATCGCGGATCGGTCGATTGGCGGGTCGTGCGGCGCCTCGCGACGGGGAGCCTCCCGGCTGCGGTGCTCACCCTGACGATCCTGGCCTTTTCCGATCGCGCGACCAAGGACACCAGCGACCTGATCACCGCCATTCTCGGCGTCGCGCTGGTGCTGACCGCCATCGCCATTTTCTTTCGCACGCGTCTTGTCTTGCGGTTCGCGCCCCTGCTCGAGCGGATCAGCGAGCAGCGGACCGCATCCCTGACGGTGATGCTCGGTGCGATACTCGGTGCGCTGGTCTCGCTAACCTCGGTAGGTGCCGGCGCGCTGGGGATGACAGCGCTGCTGATCCTTTACCCCAAGCTGCCGACGGCACGTCTCGTCGGCTCGGATATTGCGCATGCCGTGCCGCTCACGCTGATCGCAGGCATCGGCCATTTGTTGATGGGATCGGTCGATTACTGGCTGCTTGCGTCGCTGCTCGCCGGCTCGGTGCCAGGCATTGTCGCTGGCAGCCTGATCGCCTCGCGGTCATCTGACCGGGTGCTGCAGCCGATCCTCGCGGTGACGCTGGCGATCGTCGGGGTAAGGTTGCTGTTCTGAGCACGGCTCGCCGGGATTGACCTTGCCCGCGCTGCGCGCCAACAGGCGGGCCATGCCCCGCCCCGGTTTCGACTTCTCCACCTGCTTCAAGGTCCGCTATGCCGAAGTTGATGCGCAGCGCGTCGTCTATAATTCACGCTACCTCGAATATGTCGATGTCGCGGTTTCGGAATTCTGGCCGTGGACGGGGCTGGAGAAGCTCGGCCGCGACTGGACGGAGGCCGAGTTCCACGTCCGTCATACCGAGATCGATTACCACAAACCCTTTGTCATCAATGACGAGGTCGAAGCATTTGTCCGGGTCGAGCGGTTGGGCGGCACCAGCCTGACCGAGCGGTTCGAGCTTTGTCACGCCGCCACCGGCGATCTCCACTGCACGATCCTGATGACGATCGTCCATGTCGATCTGGCAACGGGACGGCCAAAACCGATCGAGGGCGCGGTCCGCGCGGCATTGGAAAAACTCATCGCCGGCTGAACCTATTCGGCAGCGCGTGCCTCAGGTTCGTCGCGCGCGACATGTTCCGGCAGCGACCATAGCAAGTCGCCCTTGGTGAGCACCCGGCCATCCCAGGCGAGTACCTCGATCTGGGCGATCGGCCGCCGATCGCGCTCATCGACCAGCACCGGCGAGGCGGGGAACCCGGTTTCCCAGCGCTCACCCCATTGCCTGAGCGCGATCATCGTCGGCAGCAGCGCAAATCCTTTTTCTGACAGGCGATATTCGATCTTGCGGCGGTCATCGGGCATCGCCGCGCGCATCAGGATGCCGTGTTCGACCAGCCGCGCCAGCCGATTGGCGAGGATGTTGCGGGCGATACCCAGCTCTGATTGGAATTCCTCGAAATGATAGAGGCCGTTGAAAGCGGCGCGCAAGATCAGGAAAGACCAGCGCTCACCCATCGCC
The DNA here is from genome assembly GCA_038315875.1 of Sphingomonadales bacterium. Lineage (GTDB taxonomy): Bacteria > Pseudomonadota > Alphaproteobacteria > Sphingomonadales > Sphingomonadaceae > Sphingomonas. The sequence goes on from JBBQAG010000002.1 coordinate 29,791, forward strand.
TCCAGTGCTGCCGGCAGGCTGCATTCGGCCAATTCGCGCAAGGGCTCTCTCAGTTTGCCTTCCATCCGCTCCTCAATCCTTGTTTCTTTGTTTTACCCCATTTCACCCGTCATGCGAATGAAATATAAGTTTTCAGTTGCAACTGGAAACCTAAAGGACTAGGTAGTGATTCGCAACCTAATTCGGTTGCCGGTTATTTCTTCCCCGTACCGATCCTTTAACCGATCCCCGAACCGATCATGGAGACAATCATGACCCGCATTCTTTCGATCGCCGCCGCGCTCGCCACCTCTGTCATGCTGCTGTCGGCAACGGCCGGCCACGCCCAGCCTACCGGCTATTACAATGCAACCCCGGTGACTGCGCCGACCAAGGTCAGCGTCATCACCTCGGGTACTCTTTGGAAGTGCAATGGTGGCGTCTGCTCCGCGCAGAAGGCCACGCAGCGCGATCCGATCATGTGCCAGATGGTGGTAAAGCGCGTCGGCACGCTCAGCGCGTTCACCGTTGCCGGCACCGCATTTGATGCCGATGCGCTGGCCAAGTGCAATTCGGCCGCCAGCTAAATCAATCTAAATGTTGCAAAGCAGCAGCACGCGGCCCCATCTTGGTCGCGTGCTGCGGCAATATGAACTGGTCGATCGAGTCCTGAGCTACGATCCGGGCGCCAACGAGGCATTGCTCAACCGCGCCTATGTCTTTTCGCTGCAGGCCCATGGATCGCAGAAGCGCGCTTCGGGCGATCCCTATTTCTCGCACCCGATCGAGGTCGCGGGCATCCTGACCGATCTGCATCTCGACGACGAGACGATCGCGACCGCCATCCTCCACGATACGATCGAGGATACCGTCGCCACTCCGGAAGAGATTTTGCGGCTGTTCGGCGCCAATGTCGCGCGGATGGTGGACGGCGTCACCAAGCTGTCGAAGATCGAGGCGCAGAGCGAGAATGAGCGCGCCGCAGAAAACCTGCGCAAATTCCTGCTGGCGATGTCCGACGATATCCGGGTGCTGCTCGTCAAGCTGGCGGATCGGCTGCACAACATGCGGACGCTCCATTTCATCGCCAATCCCGACAAGCGGCGACGCATCGCCCGCGAGACGATGGACATCTATGCCCCGCTTGCCGAACGCATCGGCATGTATGAATTCATGCGCGAGATGCAGACGCTCGCGTTTCGCGAGCTTGAGCCCGAAGCCTATAATTCGATCAGCAAGCGGCTCGTTCAGCTTCAGGAAGGCGATGGTGACCGAATCACCAAGATCGCCGGCGGGCTGAAGCAAGTCCTGTCGCGCCATGGTGTCGAGGCCGAGATCTGGGGCCGCGAGAAACAACCCTTTTCGATCTGGAAGAAGATGTCCGAACGGCACATCAGCTTCGAGCAGCTTTCCGATGTCATGGCGTTTCGCGCGATCGTGCCCTCGGTCGAGGAATGCTACACCGCGCTTGGCATCATCCACAGGCGGTGGCCGATGGTGCCGGGCCGCTTCAAGGATTATGTCTCTACGCCGAAGCGCAACGGCTATCGCTCGCTCCATACCTCGGTGATGCAGGCGGAAAATACCCGCGTCGAAATCCAGATCCGCACTGCCGAAATGCATGCCGAGGCCGAGCACGGGCTTGCCGCACACTGGGCGTACAAGCAATCGAGGGTCCGGCCCGAGAATCAGGACCGCTGGATCGCCGATCTCGTCGAAATCCTGGAGACGACCGACAGTGCTGAGGAACTGCTCGAGCATACCCGCATGGCGATGTATCAGGATCGCATTTTCGGCTTCACCCCGCGCGGCGAGCTTATCCAGCTTCCCAAGGGCGCGACGCCGATCGACTTCGCCTATGCGCTCCACACCGATCTCGGCAATCAGGCGGTGGGGGCGAAGATCAATGGCCGCGTGGTGCCCCTGCGCACCCGCATCGAGAATGGCGATCAGGTGCAGATCCTGCGTTCCAAGGCGCAGGCACCGCAGCCAGGCTGGCTCAACTTCGCCATCACCGGCAAGGCGCGCGCCGCAATCCGTCGGCACCTGCGGACCAAGGAACATGACGAAACCCAGGCACTCGGCCGCAAAATCTATGAGGACATCCGCCACCGGCTGCCCGCCGCGCTTGCCGATGATGCGATTGCCGTCGCGCTCAAACGCCTGAAACTGCCCGACGAGGCCGCGCTGATGGCCGCGATCGCGCGCCGTCGCCTCACCGACGGCGAAGTGATGGAGGCGTTGATGCCGGGCTCTGCAGGCAAGGCCGCGCTCCGCAAGCTTGCCCCGCAATCGACCGCCATCTCGATTCGCGGGCTTACCCCGGGCGTTGCCTTCGATCTCGCCGAATGCTGCCATCCAGTGCCGGGCGACCGGATCGTCGGGCTCAGGCGCCCCGATTCGGGGATCGAGGTCCATGCGATCGACTGCAAGACGCTGATCGACGGCGACGATGCCGATTGGGTCGATCTCTCCTGGGGTGACAAGACCGATGGCGCGGTCGCCCGAATTTCGGTCGAATTGAAGAATGAGCCCGGTGCACTCGGCGTCGTCTCGACGGTGATCGGCGCGCACAAGGCGAACATCATCAATCTGCGGCTCGATAACCGCGATTCGGGCATTCACACCAATCTCATCGATATCGAGGTCCACGATGCCCTCCATCTGATGCGGCTGATCGCGGCGCTGCGCGCAGCCGATGCAGTGAGTGCCGTCGAACGCGTGTGACGTTGACGCTTGAACGTACCGGCTTGCCAGCGGAGCCGGCTTGGCTAAGTTCCGCGCATCTCTCGATGAGGAATTTGACCATGGATCGCCGTCGCTTCTTAACCTCGACTGGTGCTGTCACCGCGCTGGCGCTCACCCCCGGCGTCCTGCGTGCCGCGGCCGATCCAGCCAGTGGCGATGCCGCGCTCGACAAGGTTCTCAACGCCATCTTCGACGAGACGATCAGCGAATCACCCGAAACCGCGACGCAGGTCGGGCTGGACAAGGGCGCCCGCGCTGCGCTGAAGGGAAGGCTGGACGACAATTCACTTGCTGCGCGTGCGACCGATCTGGTCCGCAACAAAAAGGCGATCGCCCGGATCGAGGCAATCGACCCAGCAACGCTGTCGAGCGCGGGGAAGCTCAATCGCGAGGTGGTGCTTTATTCAAGCCGAAGCGGCATTGTCGGCGCTGACAAATTTGGTCTCGACGGGACCATTCGCCCCTATCGCATCTTTCAGCAGGGCGGTGCCTATTTCTCGATCCCCGATTTTCTCAATTCATCGCACACCGTGCAGACCGCCAGCGATGCAGAGGCATATCTTTCTCGGCTCGATGCTTTTGGAACCGCGCTCGACAATGATACCGAGGTGCAGCGCCACGATGCGGCACGCGGCGTGGTTGCCCCCGATTTCTCGCTTGAGCTGACGCTTGGTCAGATGGCGGCGCTGCGCGGCAAGCCTGCTGCGGAAAATTCGATGGTCGCCTCCCTGGCAGGACGCGCCAAGGCGGCAAATATCTCGGGCGACTGGGCAGCGCGCGCCGCAAAGATCATCGACAGCAAAGTCTATCCAGCGCTCGACCGCCAGATCGCGCTGGTCAAGTCGTTGCCGCGCCGCAAGGAAGCCGGCCTGTGGGCGTTACCGCAGGGTGACGCAATCTATGCCGAAGCGCTCAAAGCCGCGACCACCACCAATTTCACGCCTGACGAAGTTCACAAGCTGGGGATTGAACAGGTGGCCTCGATCTCCGCCGAGCTCGATACCATCCTGAAGGGTCAGGGCATGACCCAAGGATCGGTCGGTGCCCGCTTAACCGCGCTCAACCAGATGCCGTCGCAGCTTTACGCAGACAGCGCCGAAGGCCGGGCCGAACTGATCGCCGGGCTGAACGAGAGCTTGAAGAAGATGCAGGCCAAGCTGCCTCGCGCGTTCATCAATCCGCCATCGGCGCCGCTCGAAATCCGCCGCGTGCCCGTCGATATTCAGGACGGCGCATCGAATGGATATTATCGTCTGGCATCGCTTGATGGCTCACGCCCGGCAATCTATTTCATCAACCTGAAAAGCGTTGGCGACTGGCCCAAATACACGCTGCCCTCGCTGACCTATCATGAGGGCGTACCGGGCCATCACCTCCAGCTCAGCCTGATCGCAACCCTCAAGACACCGTTGCTACGCCGTTTTTCGTTCTTCAGCGCTTATTCGGAAGGCTGGGCGCTTTACGCCGAGCAACTCGCCGACGAGCTCGATGGCTATGCCGGGCCGATCGAGCGGGCGGGTTATCTCCAATCCTTCCTGTTCCGCGCGGCCCGCCTCGTCGCCGATACCGGCATCCACCAGAAGCGCTGGAGTCGCGAAAAGGCGACCGATTATTTCGTCGATACGGTCGGCTTTGCGCGCCCGCGTTCGCAGCGCGAGATCGAGCGTTACTGCACGCAGGCAGGGCAGGCCTGCAGCTACAAGCTCGGCCATATCAGCTGGCTGCGTGCCCGCGACAATGCCAAGAGGATCCTCGGCGCCAAATATGACGTGAAGCAGTTCCACGAAGTGCTGCGCGACGGCGCGGTGCCGCTGACGATCCTCGAACGGCTGGTGGAGAAGCGCGCGCGGGCGCTGGCATAAGCAGATCGGCAACGCGAGGGGATTCCCTAGTCGGCGGGGATGCTCTAGGGGCAGCAATCATGCTTCGCCCCGCGCTCTCAATCGTCGTCCCTTGTTATAACGAGGCGGCATGCCTCGATCTGCTGCACGCACGAATTTCCGCAGCGGCGCAGGCCGCGGTGGGGGATGATTATGAAATCGTGCTCGTCAATGATGGATCAAGGGACGCAAGCTGGCCAGCGATGCAGCGCCTCGCCGCCGCTGACCCCAGGCTGGTCGCGATCAACCTCTCACGCAATCACGGCCACCAGCTGGCGCTGACGGCGGGGCTCGATCTGTGCTGCGGTGCGCAGATTCTGATCATCGATGCCGATCTGCAGGATCCGCCCGAATTGCTGTGCGATATGCGCGCAACGATGGCGGCCGAGGCGGCCGATGTCGTCTATGCCGTTCGCCGCAAGCGCGAGGGCGAGACCTTTTTCAAGAAGCTGACCGCCGCCGCCTTTTACCGCGTGCTCGACCGCGTGACCGATACGCCGATCCCGCTCGATACCGGGGACTTCCGTTTGATGAGCAGGCGCGCGCTCGATGCGTTTCTCAGCCTGCCCGAGCAGGCGCGATTCATTCGGGGGATGGTCGCCTGGGTGGGTTTTCGGCAAGTACCCTTTGCCTATGACCGCGCAGAGCGACACGCCGGCGAAACCAATTACCCATTGGGCAAGATGATCCGCCTCGCGCTCGATGCCGTCACTGGATTTTCGACCGCGCCGCTGCGCTTTGCCAGCCATGCTTCGGTGATCCTGGCTGGCGCCTCGCTGCTGCTGCTTTTCTACATCGCTTGGGGCTTTTTCGAAGGATCGCCCGTGCAGGGCTGGACATCGACGATGCTTGTGGTCGTCGTCCTGAGCTCAATCCAGATGTTCGTGCTCGGCATGATCGGCGAGTATCTTGGCCGGCTTTATGTCGAATCGAAACGGCGCCCGCTCTATCTTGTCGCCGATGTCGCTGGGCCGATCCAGGGGCACGCGACGCTTGGCTACCGCGCCGAACCGCCCGAGCCAGCAGCGCCTGCACCTCCGTCACTGCCGACGCTGCCCAAGCCGGCCCGGCCCGCTGCGAAGCGCAAGGCCCCCGTCAAGGCGCCGGCACCGCCAGCGTGATGATCGATACGCCCGGCGGCATTGGCATCCGCCCGACCATATGCCGCTCCAGCCGAAAGATTGCTTCGAACAGGCTGTTGACGATCTTTGGCGGCGGTGAATCGTCGCTGTCGTCGCGGCCACTCATCCGGCCGGCCACGCGCGCCGCTGCGGCGAGCGGAAACAGCAGCGAGTTGAAATAGCCGAGCTTGCGCGGGGCCAGGCCCGCCGCCGCGATTGCCTTGACCAGCGATGCTTTGGAATAGCGACGGTGGTGGTGATTGACGATATCGTGCGCGCTCCACATCCATCGATGCGCCGGCACCGTAATCAAAATCTTGCCGCCTGGCTTCAGACATGCCTTCATCGCCGCCAACGCGCCGACATCATCCTCGATATGCTCGACGACATCGAGGACGGCGATCAGATCATAGGCAGCGCGCTCGATCCCCGGCAGCGCTGGCAACGGTGCTTCGCCAACGGGCTTGCCCAGCCGCTCGCTGGCAATGCCGCGCGCAACGGGATCGATCTCGATTGCCTCGACCGTGCCGAATCCGGCAAGCATTGCCAGATTATGCCCAGTGCCACAGCCGATTTCCAGAATACGGGCATTGGCAGGCAGCTGGCCCTCGCGGCGCAGATAATCCGCCAGTATTTCACGGCGGGCGCGGTACCACCAATGCGTGGAATCATGCGCCGCCATCCGGTCGTAGACGATCCTATCCATGCACGGCGCCCATCAGGAAAATACCAGCCAGCGATTGAGGATGAAAGTGAAGATCGTCGCAACCGCGACGGCGGGCAGCAACGGCACCCAGGCTTCGAAGCCGAACACGGCCGTCCCAAGCCAGGTGACAAGTGCGTTAAGAGCCACGCCCGATGCCTGGACCATGACGAACTTGGCCTGTTGTGCGGCACCCTTTTGCTGGGCGCCCTGACCCTTGAAGCTCCACCGGCTGTGCAGAAAATATCCGGCGGTGACCGCCACAGCAAACGCAAAAGGCACGGCGTAGACGGCGCGGGCGCCCGTGAAAAACCATGTCGTCAGCGGCAGATAGACGGCAGCATAGATGATCGTGGAAATGCCGCCGGCGATGGCGAAGCGCACCAGCTGTCCAACGATCGGGCTCTGCCGAAGCCCTGTCACCTGTCCGAAAGTCTTCAAGCCAGCTTGCCCTTTGCGCGCGTCGCTCTAGAGCCCGATGCGATGCGAGGGAAGCACCTTTGAACCAGGAAGCTGACAACCGGGTTAACCTCGCCCGCCAACTCGATACGCATTGGCTGCGGCTGACGCTGATCGCATGGCTCGCGATTGCCGCGTGGTTCCTGTTCGATCGCTGGGGCTCGATCCGCTGGCTCGCGCTGAGCGATACCGATGACAATATGCGGCTGATGCAGGTCCGTGCGCTGATCGCCGGCCAGGGCTGGTACGATCTCAGGCAATATCGGATGAACCCGCCGACAGGGCTGGACATGCACTGGACGCGGATCGTCGATCTGCCGATCGCTGGGTTGATCCTTGGGCTCAGGCCCTTTGTCGGCACATTTTGGGCAGAAAGGCTGGCATGCGGCATCGCCCCGCTGCTGCCGCTGTCGATCGTCATGGGGGCGCTGTCGTTCAACGTCCGCCGGCTGGTGGCCCCCCGCGCATGGCCAATTGCGCTCGTCTTCCTGCTGTTGTGCGCCGCGACGATGCTGATGTTCATGCCAGAGCGTATCGATCATCACGGTTGGCAATTGGCCGCGCTGGGCATGACGCTTGCCGGGCTTGTCGATCCTCAGCGGCGGCGCGGCGGCGCCATCGTCGGCCTTGCCAGCGCGTTTTCGCTGAGCATCGGGCTCGAACTATTGCCCTATGCAGCGGGCGGAGGCGCGATCCTTGCGCTGCGCTGGGTGTGGGACCGTGCCGAGGCCGACCGCCTGGCGATCTATGGCATCACCCTCGCTGGCGGCAGCGCGCTTGGATATGCGCTGTTCGCCTCCTACGCCAACAGCGTGCTGCGCTGCGACGCGCTGACGCCGGTATGGTTGAGCGTGATGATCGAGGCCGGGGTGCTGCTGTTCATTCTCGCCCGCTTGGGACCGCCGTCAAGGGCCATGCGGCTTGCCCTGGCGACGGCGGCGGGCGTCGTGATCGTCGCAGCATTCGCGATCGTCTTTCCGCAGTGCCTCGGCCGCCCCGAGCAGGTGTCGCCCGAACTTGCGCGCAGCTGGCTCAACAATGTCCGCGAGGCGAAACCGATCTATCAGCATCCGTTTCGCAACGCCTTTCCTGTCGCCGCTCTGCCGGTGATCGGAATCCTTGGCGCAATGCTGGCGACATGGCGTTCGCGCGGGACAGAGATATTCTCCGCCTGGGCAGCGATGCTGCTGTTTACGATCTTTTCGGGCGCGATGCTGCTGTGGCAGGCGAGAGCAGGCCCTGCGGCCCAGATGCTCGGCATCCCCGGCGCGGTCGCGCTGGCATGGATCGTGCTGCCCTGGACGCTGGGCCACCGATCGATGCTCGTGCGCGTGTTCGGCACGGTCGCAGGCTTCATCGTCATCTCGGGCGCCTTTGCAGCGTTCGTCATCCGTTATCTGCCGATAGACCGTCCCGATAGCTCGACCAAAGCGGTGCTGCGGGCCGGGGCGAACTGCCCGGCGATCACCTCGCTCACGCCGCTCAACCGACTGCCGCCGCAGCTGATCTTCACCTTCATCGATCTGGGGCCACGGCTGATCACGGTTACGCACCATTCCGCGATCACTGGCCCCTATCACCGTAACGGCGACGCGATCCTGGACGTCCAGCACGCCTTTTCGGGCAGCGCCGATCAATTCCATGCTATCGCCAAGCGACATGGCGCGACGCTGCTCCTCACTTGCCCCAACATGGCGGAATCGACGGTATACCGGGTGCGCCACAGGGGCGGTTTCTATGACCGGCTTGCTAACGGCGAAACGCCGGCCTGGCTGGAGCCGATCGCGATGCCAGCGCACTCACCGCTCAAGCTGTGGCGTATCCGCTAGAGGAAGCTGGCGCGGAGCCCGTCGATCACGAACTGCGCCGCCAAGGCAGCCAGAAGGACGCCAAGCAGCCGCGTCACCACCGCCTCGATCCGCGCGCCCATGATCCGCATCAGCGGGCCGGCGAGCACCAGCGCCAACATCGTCAACGCCAGGATCACCCCAAGCGCCGCCAGAATCACCAGCGTCCGCTCAACGCCGTGGCTCTTCGACATCAGCAGCATGACCGACGCGATCGATCCAGGCCCAGCGATCATCGGCATCGCCATCGGGAATACCGACACATCCTCGATCTCGGGCGTGTCGATCAGCTTTTGTGCCCGATCCTCCCGCCGCTGCGTGCGCTTCTCGAACACCATCTCGAGCGCGATCAGGAACAGCATGATCCCACCTGCGATCCGGAAGCTGTCGAGGCTGATGCCAAGGGCGCGCAGGATATCCTGCCCGAACAGCGCGAAGACGACGAGGATGGTGCCTGCGATCAGCACCGCCCGGATCGCCATCGCCCGGGCATGCACCGCTGGCACCCCTGCCGTCAGCCCGGCATAGATTGGCGCGCAACCCGGCGGGTCAATCACGACAAAAAAGGTGATCAGCGAGGAAATGAACAACTCGATCAAAATGCGTCCTTTGCCAGCGGCACCCCGGCACGGCGGTGCGCGGAGACTAGGGTGTTGCGGAGCAGGCAGGCGATCGTCATCGGTCCGACACCCCCGGGCACTGGCGTGATCGCCGCCGCCACGCTGGCGGCGCCAGCGAAATCGACATCACCGACAAGGCCATTATCGGTCCGGTTGATACCGACATCGATCACCGTTGCGCCCGGCTTGATCCATTCACCCTTGATCATCGCCGGCTGGCCGACCGCCGCCACGACGATATCGGCGCGCTTGACCACGCTCGAAAGATCGCGCGTCTTCGAATGCGCAACCGTGACCGTGCAGCTCTCGCGGATCAGCAATTGCGCCATTGGCTTGCCGACGATGTTCGAGCGGCCAATCACGACAGCATCAAGGCCCGCCAGATCGCCCAGCTGGTCCTTGAGCAGCATCAGGCACCCAAGCGGCGTGCAGGGAACGAAGCCATGGAGCCCCGTTGCCAGCCGACCGGCATTGACGGGGTGAAAGCCGTCGACATCCTTTTGGGGATCGATCGCCATGACAATCACGCGCTCGTCGATATGCGGCGGGAGCGGCAGCTGGACGAGGATGCCGTCTACGGCGTCGTCGCGGTTGAGACGATCGATCAGCGTCAGCAGATCGGCCTGGGCGGTTTGGGCCGGCAACCGGTGTTCGAAGCCGGCAATGCCCGCCGCCTCGCAAGCCTTGTGCTTGTTGCGGACATAGACGCTTGACGCCGGATCTTCACCGACAAGGATCACGGCAAGCCCCGGTGCACGGCCGGCAGCGGCACGAAACACCGAAACCTGCGCAGCGATACGCTCGCGAAGGGCGAGGGCGAATGCCTTTCCGTCGATGATCTCTGCGCTCATGGCAGCGCTCTTAGAGGCTGGCGATGATCTTCGCCAGCACCAGACCTGTACGGACTAGAGCGGCCCGCCCGTCACCGCCGACACCAGCAGCCGGTTGAGCACGATATTGAGGATCGCGATCAGCAGCAGCACCACGGCGGGCGAAAAATCGAGCTGCCCGAAATCAGGGAGGACACGCCGGATCGGGCGATATACTGGCTCGGTGACGGCGTTCAGCCCCTGATAAAGCTGACGAACGAGATCATTATAGGTGTTGATCACGTTGAACGAGATCAGCAGCGACAGGATGATCTGGACGACGATGATCCACCAGACGACATCGAGCAGCACCTGCGCGATCTGGATGAGCGTAATCAAACCAAGGCCTCCATTGAGCATGAGAGCGTTATACTAACCTAAAACACCTGGGCCGCATAGCCCCGGCCGAGCGACCCTCAACGGTGGACGAGCGTTCCGGCGCCCGCCGATGTGAAGATTTCGAGCAACATCGCATGCGGCACCCGGCCGTCGAGGATGACGGCTGCGTCCACCCCGGCTTCGACCGCGTTGACGCATGTCTCGAGCTTCGGGATCATGCCCCCCTTCACCGTGCCATCCGATTGCAGGCGCTGGATCGCGGCTGGATCGAGATCGGTCAGCAGCGCGCCCGATTTGTCGAGCACGCCGGCGACGTCGGTCAGCAAAAACAGCCGTTTTGCCCCCATCGCCGCTGCAATCGCGCCCGCCATCGTATCGGCGTTGATATTATAGGTCAGCCCGTCGGCACCAATGCCGATCGGCGCCACCACCGGGATCATCCCGGCGCCCGATATCGTGTCGATCACCCGGCGGTCGATCGCCTCGGGCGTGCCGACAAAGCCCAGATCGACCACGCGTTCGATATTGCTGTCCGGATCGCGGGTCGTTCGCTCGACCTTGGAGGCGCGCACGAACCCTGCATCCTTGCCCGAAATACCGATCGCCCGCCCGCCGGCGAGGCCGATCCAGGCGACGATTTCCTTGTTGATCGCGCCCGAAAGCACCATTTCAGCGACCTGCGCCGTCTGCGCATCGGTAACGCGCAGACCATCGACAAAGCTCGATTCCACGCCGAGCTTGGCGAGCATCGCGCCGATTTGCGGGCCACCGCCGTGCACGACCACGGGGTTGATGCCGACTGCCTTGAGCAGCACGACATCCTCGGCAAAATCGCGGGCGAGTTCGGGGTCGCCCATCGCATGGCCGCCATATTTCACCACGAAGGTCGCGCCAGCATAACGCTGCAGATAGGGCAGTGCCTCGGTGAGCGTTTCCGCCTTGGCGAGCATCGCAGGATCGGGGGCGTGGTTGGTGGCGGGGCTTGAAGCGAGATCGGTCATTGGCACCCTCTACCCAATCCGTCCTGCCAGCGAAAGCTGGGGTCGCGCGATCCGGAATTGCCAAGATCACTCGCCCCCTCCCCCCGTCACCCCGTCACCCCGTCACCCCGGACTAGTTCCGGGGCCCACTTCTCCGCAAGACGCGGCGCCCCTTTTTGCTCGGTGGGCCCCGGAACTAGTCCGGGGTGACGGGAGCAAAATGGAGGCTATCGCCCAGAAGCGGTCATTGACGGGCCATCCGGAAGTCGGCAGCTTGGTGCCATGAAGCGTCGCACTCTGCTCAACGTTCTCGTCGCTTTACTGGTGGGCATCTCAGGGGGTTGGGCTGTTCGCGGCTTCGTTGCGCAGGACCGTTGCCTCGATCGTGGTGGGGCTTGGAACGGCGACCTAGACGCTTGCAAGCTGCCAATCCAGAACGGCAGCTAACCACCAACCTCAGTCGCTCTTCCCCCGATCCAGCCACCGCCCGATGCCCACCACCAGATAAATCAGCGGCGGCACCAGCAGGGCCGAGAGGCCGACCTTCACCACCATCTGGCCGATCAATAGCTCACGGATCGGGAACACGCCCAGGAACGCGATGCTGACGAAGAGCAGCGTATCGACGATCTGGCTGAGGATGCTGGCGATGCCGGCGCGCAGCCATAACAGGCCGCCGCCTTTGCCTGTGGCCCCGTCCCGCCCTTTCAGTGCGGAGAAGACATAGACGTTCAGCGTCTGCGAAATGCCGTAGGAGATGATCCCGCCAACCCATATGCGCGGGGTTGCGCCCATCATCAGTTCAAATGCCTGGGCGCGCGCCGGGTCCATGTCGGGCGCGGCGGGGATGATGAGGATGATCAGCGACAAGAGGATCGACGCGATCAGCGGCACGAAACCGAACCGGACCAGACGGTTGGCGATAACAGCCCCGTGCAGCTCGGCAATCGCGCTCGACACAACGACCAGCAGTAGAAATGCGAAGATCCCCGCTTCGATCGCGAGCGGCCCCAACCCCAGCATCGGCCCGATGGCGGATAGCGGCCCAAGCGAGACCTGCTTGTTGCCAAGCACGCCGGCGATGCAGACCATCCCGCCGTAGAAAATCGATAGCGCAAATAGCGAGCGCGGAATCACGAGGGAGGATTTTTCCATCGGCGCGACGCTAGCCAGTTCGCTCGTGCCGTCAATCGGGCGTTGCGATGCCCGCTGGCCCGCCATTCCGGCAAGCGGCGATCCCGGCCCAGCAATTCCCTTGCACAGCGCATGAAAATCCTGCGAAGCTTGGTGAAACTGGGGCGGCGACAAGCGAATGAACAAAATTCTGATCGGCCTGGCCGGCATCATCGTGATCCTGGCCATCGCCGTGCTGCTATCCTCCAACCGCCGGGCGATCCGACTGCGCGTCGTCGGTGCGGCGTTCGCCTTGCAGGCAATTGTTGCCTGGCTGGTGCTCTATGTGCCCGCTGGTCGCGCCGTCATCGCGGCGATGTCGCGTGGGGTATCGGCCCTGCTCGGCTATGCGGGTGCCGGCACGCAGCTGATCTTCGGCAAGCTTGCAACCGATGCGACCTTTGGCTCTGCCTTTGCCTTTTCGGCGCTGCCCGTCATCGTCTTTTTCGCAGCCCTGGTGGCGGTGCTCTATCATGTCGGTATCATGCAGTTCGTCATCCGCTGGGTCGGCGGCGGGATCGAGGCGCTGGTCGGCGTCTCGCGGGTCGAGGCGTTGTGCGCGGCCGCCAACATCTTTGTCGGGCAGAGCGAATCGCCGCTGGTGATCGCGCCCTATCTTGCAGCGCTGAAGCCAGCGCAGCTGTTTGCGGTGATGACGGTCGGCATGGCTGGCGTGGCGGGGACGATCCTCGCCGCTTATGCCGCGTTGCTCGGGCCGCAGGCGCTGCCCTATCTGCTCGCTGCCTCGTTCATGGCCGCGCCTGGCGGGTTGCTGATGGCCAAGATCATCATGCCCGACGAGCCTGAGCTCGAGGAAGATTTGATCAACCCAGTTGCCACCCCCGGCCAATTGGCGAGCGCCGATGATCGCCCCGCTGTTACCCCGATGGCCGCCGAGGTCGAGGTCGAGCGCGCCGCCAATGTCATCATGGCCGCCGCCAATGGCGCGCAAACGGGGGTGCGGATCGCGGTTGCCGTGGCGGCGATGGTGTTGGCCTTCGTATCGCTGGTCGCGCTGGCCAACGGGTTGCTTGGCGGCATTGGCGGCTGGTTCGGCTATCCCGATCTCAGCTTCCAGTCGATCCTCGGCACGATCCTGTCGCCGCTGATGCTGCTGCTCAACATCCCGTCAAGCGAAGCGGGGGCCGCAGGTGGCCTGCTCGGGACCAAGATCGTCCTCAACGAATTCGTCGCGTTCATCGATCTGGGCCAGATGAAGAATCTCTCCGCACGCACTACCGCCGTCATCACCTTTGCGCTGTGCGGGTTCGCCAATTTCCTGTCGATCGCGATCCAGATCGCTTCGACGGGCAGCCTTGCCCCCAATCAGCGCCCAATGATCGCCAAGCTCGGCATCCGCGCGATGATTGCGGGCAGCCTGTCGAACCTGATGAGCGCGGCGCTGGCCGGGCTGCTGATCGGCTGAACGACATGGCTGACCCTGCCAACGTGCCCGATCAGCCTGATCAGCATCCAGCGACCAGCCATGGCCCCGAACATCTGCTCGAGCGGCTGATCTTCTTTTCCGATGCCGTATTTGCGATTGCGATCACGCTGCTGGTCATCGAGCTCCATATCCCCCGCCTGCCGCAAGGGGCGAGCGATCTGCAATTTATCGAGGCACTGCTTGCGCTCACCCCCAATTTCATCGGCTTCATCATCAGCTTCTTCGTGATCGGTGCCTTCTGGTCAGGGCATCACCGCGCCTTTGGTTGCGCGGCGCATTGGGATGAACGGCTGATCATGGCCAATATCTTGCTGCTGTTCGCGATCGCCGCGATGCCGTTCTTCTCGGCGTTGATCAGCGAATACAGCACCGCGCGCGTGCCCGTCGTCGCCTATTGCTGCTGGCTGCTGCTGACCGCGTTGCTCAGCCGGCGGCTGCAATTGATGGTGACCGCACCCCCCATCGTCGGTGCTGCCGTCTCGCTGGAGGCGATCTTGCGAATCCGCCGGCGCAGTACGGCGACAATCCTGGGGGCGGTCTCGGCGATCCTGGTCGGGATGTTCGCGACCAAACCTGTGTTGGCGCAGATCATGCTGATCTCGATTCCGTTCTGGCGGATGTTGATCGTTGCCGTGCTCGGCAAGGAAAAACCGATAGCCGCCGATTAGGGCTTGAAGCTGACCCAACGTCAACGTGTACACCCGCGCAATGACGCAGCTGATCGACATTGCAGAAATAGCCCGCCGCACCGGCCTGAGCGCTCGCGCACTTCGTTTTTACGAGGCGCGCGGGCTGGTAAAGCCGCTGCGCACTTATTCCGGGCGGCGCTGCTACGGCGCTGGCGAGCTTGAGCGGCTCGATCAGCTGATTGCGCTCAAACGCGCAGGGCTGAGCCTTCAGCAGATCAAGGCGCTGTTCGACAAACGCCCGATCGACTTGCACGAGTTGCTGACGTTGCGGCTCGCCGATGTCGAGGCGCAGGCCCGCACGCTGAGCGACATTCGCGAAGTGCTGACCACCACTTTGTCCCGAATCGATCGCGGCGAGCCGATCGATGCCGCGACCTTCTGCTCGCTGATACGATTTGGAGACACAATGATGAGCGACGAAGCACAACAATGGCAGGCGGTGACAGAGCGCTATATGAGCGCGGAAGCAAAGGCCGATTTCGCCCGCACGATGCCGCAAATGGGTGACACAGCCGATTCCCGGGCCATCGGCGAAGCCTGGAAGGATCTGGGCAGCCGCATCAAGGCGGCCATGCCAATGGACCCGACGAGCGAACAGGCCGCCGATTTCGTTCGCGAATGGTGCAAACTGCTCGAACCATTTGCGCAAGTGGCAACGCCGGCGATGTGGCAGGGATCGCAGAACATGTATTCGCACATGAGCGAATGGGAAGGTCAGGCCGATCCGGGCTTTGACGCCAGCGTGGTCGCCTTCATCCAGCAGGCGATGACTGCGCTAAAGGCAAAGGGCGAAAACCCATTGCCGGTGCCAATGGGCAAGGGCGCCTGACATGGTGCTGATCGCCCAGTTTGTCGGCGTTGCCGTGTTCTGGGCGGTCTATGCGATCGCGGGCCTCAAACCCGCGATCGCCGCCACCTTGATCCTGCTGATCGCCGACATCGGCTGGCGGATGTGGCGGCGTGAGCCGCAACGTCCGTTGTTTCTGGGGCTGGCCGGCCTGTCGGTCGTGCTTGGGATCGTCGATCTCGCGGCGACGACGCCGTTCGCAATTGCCTATGAAGGTGTCGCGACAAACCTGATTTTCGCCGCCTTGTTCGCTTTCGGCGCGGTCCGTGCGAAACCGTTGATGCAGGAATTTGCCGAGGCCGCGCGCGGCCCCTTCACCGCCGACGACGCTGGCCGCACGCGCTTCTTCCGGGCGCTTGGCTGGCTATGGGCCGCGTATTTCCTGGCGCGGGCACTGCTGTGCCTGGTCACCGCCCTGACGATGCCGCTCGCCGAGGCGCTGGTGGTGCGCTCGGTTTCGGCAATCGTCACGGTGGTGCCGATGATCGCGCTCAGCATCGGCGGCCGACGTGTATTCATGGCGCTGCGCCGCGCCGGCTGGTTTGCCGATCAGCGCGTCGGCCCCTAGCGCGTGGCCTTTAGCGCGTCGGTTGGGGCTCCGCGCCCGAATAGTCGTAAAAGCCGCGCTTGACCTTGCGGCCATACCAGCCCGCCTCGACATATTTGACGAGCAACGGCGCGGGGCGGAATTTGGGATCGCCCGTCCCCTCGAACAGCACGCGGATGATCTCCAGACAGGTATCGAGCCCGATGAAATCGGCGAGCGTCAGCGGCCCCATCGGGTGATTGAGCCCGAGCATGCAGGCAGTGTCGATATCGCGCATCGTTGCCACGCCTTCGCCGAGCGCGAACACCGCCTCGTTGATCATCGGCATCAGCACGCGGTTGACGATGAAGCCCGGCGCATCATTGGCATGGACGATGTGCTTGCCGAGCGACTGGCCGAATTTCTCGACGGCGGCGACCGTCGCGTCGCTGGTGGCGAGCCCGCGGATCAGCTCGATCAGCCCCATCACCGGCACCGGATTGAAGAAATGCACGCCCACAAACCGCGCTGGATCGGGCGACGCCTGCGCCAGCCGCGTGATCGGGATCGACGACGTGTTGGAGGCCAGGATCGCGTCGGCGCCGAGCACCTTGCCGACGTTGGCGAAGATCGCGCGCTTGATCTCCTCGCGCTCGGTCGCCGCCTCGATGACGAGGCCGCAGTCGCCCATCGCCTCGACGCCGGCAACGGGCTCGATCAGCGCGAGTGCCGCATCGCGGACGTCTGCGGTGATCTTCTCCTTGGTGACGAGCCGATCGAGCGCCTTGCCGATGCCGGCCTTGCCGGCCTCTGCGCGGCCAAGGTCGACGTCAGACAGCAGCACCTTATAGCCTGCCTGCGCTGCAACCTGGGCAATGCCTGCGCCCATTTGGCCCGCGCCGATAACGCCGATGGTTTTCATGGATGGATGCTTCCTATCAGAGATTTATCACAGCTCTATCGCGTGGGTGGTCGATCTTCGACCTGCGGTTGGGACTATGGGTGAATCATAGACGTGGTAATAAACCGATTACACATAGATATGAACCGAACCGAATACGGTAAATCAAATCGCAGTATTCGGCGGTTGCTCCATTGCCGCTAATTCCGCATCGGAAGGGAAAGTAAGCGATGCAAAGCGTTTTACCTTGAAGAATTTTGCCGTCGCCGGTCCAAATCGTTCAGCGATGGTGCGGGCCAGACGCACGTCTTCATCAAGCCCAGCGCTGAGCCCCAATGCAACGTTGTTCAACGGTATTGTGTACGGCTTGAACGTGTCCGCTTCCTCTTGTGTGATGAACGCAGAGCCAATTTGCCCCTCGAACGCTTCAGGCTTCGGGCCGATCGGGAGGAATGCATCACGCCTCGCGCAGTACTCTTGGAAGGAAGCAAGGGAAGACGAATGACGCACTGCCAAAAGCAGCATGTCTTGCATCAGGTTGTACTCGTTGGCGGCGGCGAACACGGCCATCTCTTCTGCGCTGAACCTGATGGACCCTTCATCTGTGAACCCGACCATCGGAACTAAAACTTGCCACGGTTCCATGTGTGCGCAGCTTGGGTCATCGCGAAGCGACATGCAAGACTTAATGTGTTTATTTAAACTAATGGTACTATTAATGATGAGCATCAACTTGACGGTTGTCGAGAACGTGAGCGCTTTTTGATTTTCAATCCGTTGCTCTCGATCTCGGCGAAGAGTTTCATCTGATTGACGTTTGGCGAGCAACCAAGCGGGTATTCCTCCAGCAAAGGCACCTATTACGCCGCCTACAATCGCCGCAATCATTTCGCGCGACTGAACTAATTGTTGGAAAACGTTCGTGGGCATGGTCGCCTGAGTATAGCCTACAGAGGTCTCCACAAAACCCTAATTCATGCTGAGGTTACCGGATTCACCGGGATAAGCAAAACACCAACCCTAAGGCGCCGTCCGCGCCGCCTGCGCCTCGGCCAAAATCAGCGCGAAATTATCGTCCGGATCGGTCCATTCCGCGATTGGGGTCCAGCCGCCAGCACGCAGCAGGATACGCGCGTCGCGGGGGCCGTATTTGTGGCTATTTTCGGTGTGGATCGTCTCGCCTGCCGCCATATCGAACGCGCGGCCCTCGATCGTGAAGGCCACGTCGCGCGTCGCCTCGAGGTGCATTTCGATCCGTGCGCGCATGTCGTTCCAGATCGCGTGATGGCGAAACGCCTCGATCGGGATCGTGCCGTCAAGCTCGCGGTTGATTCGTTCGAGCAGGTTCAGGTTGAACGCGGCGGTTACGCCTTCCGCATCGTCATAAGCGGGGACGAGGATTTCGGCGGGCTTGATCCTGTCCATGCCAATCAGCAGCATCGCGCCAGTTCCAAGCCACATCCGCATCGCGCGGAGCAGATCGACCGAGGATGAGGGGATCATGTTGCCAATCGTCGAGCCCGGGAAGAAGCCGAGTTTCGGCAGCCCGGTAACGACCGCGGGAAGCGCGATCGGGTGCATGAAATCGGCCTCGAGCGGGTGGACGGGGAGGCCGGGAAATTGGGCGGCAAGCGCTGCCGACGATTCGCGCAGGAAATCGCCCGAAATATCGATCGGCACATAGGCCGCAGGCGCAATTGCGCGAAGCAGCAGCGGCGTCTTGGCTGATGAGCCCGAGCCGAACTCGACGACGGCGCGGCCCTGCCCTACCGCGTCGGCGATCGCAGCGCCGTTGCCGCCGAGGATGGCGGCTTCGGTCCGTGTCGGATAATATTCCGGCAAGTCAGTGATCGCTTCGAACAATTCGGAGCCTTGCCGATCATAGAACCAGCGCGCCGGGATCGCGCGGGGGCGCGACGCAAAGCCGCTGAGCACATCGGCACGGAATTTCGGATCGGCTAGCGAGGCCTCGCCATCTTCGATTTCCTGCTTCAGCATCGTCAGAGATCCTTCGCCAGGCGCACGCCGGTGAATTGCCAGCGCTGGTGCGGATAAAAGAAATTGCGGTAGCTGGCGCGGACATGCCCGCGCGGGGTTGCGCATGATCCGCCGCGAAGGATGCACTGGCCGCTCATGAACTTGCCATTATATTCGCCAACCGCCCCGTCGACCGCGCGAAACCCTGGATAAGGGCGAAAAGCACTGCCCGTCCATTCCCAGACATCGCCGTAAAATGCCGGGCCAGCGGTCGACGGCCTCGGCTCGACGGGTCCTGCCCGATCGAGCTGATTGCCGCTTTCAGGATCGTGCGCTTGCGCGGCGACCTCCCATTCCGCCTCGGTTGGCAGGCGCACCCCGGCCCAGCTGGCATAGGCATCCGCCTCGTAGAAGCTGATATGCGTGACGGGCGCTGCCGGATCGATCGGGCGCCTGCCGTCCAGCCCGAAGCGCGTCCAGCCACCGGCATCGTCGCGTTGCCAGTAAAGCGGCGCCTTGATCTGTTCGGCCTTTACCCATGCCCAGCCGTCTGCGAGCCAATGGCGCGGCTCGGCATAGCCGCCAGCGGCGATGAAGCTCGCCCATTCGCCATTGGTCACCGTTCGGTCGGCGATCGCATGCGCGCCGAGCAGCAGCTGATGGCGTGGCCCTTCTGCGTCAAAGGCGAACCCGTCGCCGCGATGGCCGATCTCGACGATGCCAGTCGCGCCCTCGATCCACCCGATCGGGCCGGGCATCGCCACGGGTATCTTTGCCGCTGCCGGCCAGATCGCCGGATCGATCGGGTTCTGCGCGAACAGATGCAGGATATCGGTGATCAGCAACTCCTGGTGCTGCTCTTCATGGTGGCAACCCAGCGCGACCAGCGCGAGCGCCCGTGCCGGCAGATCGGGAAGCGCGTCAAGGATGGCCGAATCCACCGCGGCGCGGTAGCCGAGCACTTCGTCAAGCGTAGGACGGGTGATCATGCCCCGTCTGGAGCGCGCATGCCGCTCGCCCTCAGCCTCGTAATAGCTGTTGTAGAGGAAGGGGAAGCGCGAATCGTGGAGCGCATGGCCGGCGACGAAATCGCGCAGGGCAAAGGTTTCAAAGAACCAGCTGGTGTGCGCCAAATGCCATTTGGCAGGCGAGGCATCATCCATCGACTGGACGCTCGCATCGGCATCCGAAAGCGGCGCCACGAGCGCCGTCGTCAGCGCGCGCACGCTGGCAAAGCGCTCGCCAAGCGGCAAATGATCGGTGGCAGGCGAAAGGCTGGTCTGCATCGTCGTCCCCCTCCAATTCGGCGCTTGCCGCGCCGCGGCGGGCGTTACCGGGAAGCGCCCGGCACCCACATAACGTCGCCAACCGCGTCATGGTTCACTCGTCGGGCAGCAACGAACAGAAAATCCGACAGGCGATTGATATAGGCGAGCGCGAGCGGATTGATCGGCATGGCCTGCGCCGCTGCCACCGCCGATCGTTCGGCCCGCCTGGTGATCGCGCGCGCGAGATGCAGCGACGCGGCGCCGGCAGTACCGCCCGGGAGGACGAAACTGGTGAGCGGCGCGAGGACAGCGTTCATCGCATCGATCTCGTCTTCCAGACGCGTCACCTGATTGTCGATGATCCGCAGTGTCATTTCGGACGGCGCGAAATCATCGCCGGGGGTCGCCAGATCGGCGCCGAGATCGAACAGATCGTTCTGGATTCGGGTGAGCGCAGTCGCCATATCACCAGCACCGATTGCGATCACAGCGACGCCGATCGCACTGTTCGCTTCATCGACATCGCCCATCGCCGCCAGGCGAAGATCGGTTTTCGACACGCGCGATCCATCAACGAGTCCGGTGGTGCCGGCATCGCCAGTGCGGGTATAAATGCGATTGAGCTTCACCACGAGCGAAGGCCAGCTTGTTTCAGGTGCGGCCGCTGACGAACAGGATCAGCACCACGATCATGATCGCCAGCGCCTGAAAGAAAATCCGCGCCTGCATCGCCTTGTTCGATTTGGTGCTGGCCACGCTTGGCCCCGTGCCTTTCAAATCCGCCTCGGTCGCTTGCAGGAAAACGACAACGCCGCGAACGAGGGCGGCAACGGTCGCGATCATCGCGGCCACGAGCAGGATGGCGAGAAAAACGGTCATGACAGCTATCTAGGTGATCAGGTGGGCAATGCCAATGGGCAGGCGACCGGTGCGCACCGATTGACGCAACATCGCACAAAGCGCCGCGCCATCCTCTCCCGCCAGCCGCCGCGCGGCCAGCGTCGGCGCGCCATCGCGCTTCGCCAGCCTTTGCCCATTGGCATCGCAGAGCAGCAGATGGTGTCGATAGCGCGGCGTGGGCAGATCGAGCAGCGCCTGGAGCAGCCGGTGGATATCGGTCACCGCGAACAGATCGTCGCCGCGAACGACATCGCTTATGCCCTGCGCTGCATCATCCACCGTCACCGCGAGGTGATAACTCGCCGGCGCATCCTTTCGCGCGAGCACGATGTCGCCGTGCACGAGCGGATTGGCCATGACCATGCCGGCATTCGCATCTTCCCATGTCAGCCGACCGGCAAGCGCGGCGGCGCGGGCCATGTCGATGCGCCAAGCATGCGGTTCGGCGACGCGACGCAGCGCTCGTGTCGCGGGATCGAGGTGGCGGCAAGTGCCGGGATAGATCGCACGATTGGGCGGCAAATGCGGAGCAGACATGCTTGCGGCCACTTCGCGGACGATTGCCGCACGGGTACAAAAACAAGGGTAGAGCAAGCCAGACGCCCGCAGCCGATCAAGTGCCGCTTCATAATGGTGCAACCGCGCCGACTGGAACACCACCGGCCCGTCCCATATCAGCCCCAACCATTCGAGATCGGCGATGATGCCGTCGACATGCTCGGGCCGGTTGCGCGCGCCGTCGATGTCTTCAATTCGCAGCAGGAAGCGCCCGCCCGCTGCCCGCGCCAGATCATGCGCGATGATCGCCGAAAAGGCGTGCCCCAGATGCAGCATGCCCGTTGGGCTTGGCGCAAAGCGGGTCGTCACCATGGCCAATCCCGCCCTTGACCACGAGTCGCAACGGGTGTCATCATGCCGTCATCCTAGTCGGCGAAAGGCGGTTGGGAGAAGCCTGGGAGGGAAAATGTATCATCCCGATCTGATCCGGCACCCGGATATCGTCCGGCATCCCGATAGTTGCCCTGCGCTCGTGCTGAACGCGGATTACACGCCACTGAGCTATTATCCGCTGAGCGTGTGGCCCTGGCAAACGGCGGTAAAGGCGGTTTTCCTCGACCGGGTGGATATCGTCGCCAATTACGAACGCGAGGTGCGCAGCCCCACCGCGCGGCTGAAACTGCCTTCGGTGATCGCACTCAAACAGTTCGTCAGGCCGTCCCAATTCCCGGCTTTCACGCGCTTCAATCTCTTCCTGCGCGATCGGTTCACCTGCCAATATTGCGGCGCGGGTCGCGATCTGACCTTCGATCACGTCATCCCGCGCGCGCAAAAGGGCCGGACGACGTGGGAAAATGTCGTCACCGCCTGTGCGCCGTGCAATCTGAAGAAGGGCGGACGGACGCCAAAACAGGCGCATATGCCGCTCCACGTGCAGCCGATTCGGCCGACGAGCTGGCACCTGCAAGAGCATGGCCGCCGCTTCCCGCCTAATTTTCTTCACGAAACATGGCACGACTGGCTCTATTGGGACGTTGAGCTCGAAGCCTAAGGGGGTCTTCGCCATGCTGCGTTCCAGAATTTCCATTGCCGTTATCACTGCGTTCGCGCTCGCTGGGTGCGACAAGGACAGCGACAAAGCTGCCTATCGTGCCGCCGCTGCAGGCTTCGAACCGCCGACGGTGATCACCCGATCCGATTTTGCGACCAAGATCGACAAGCGTTTCGACCAGCTCGACGTCAATCACGATACCGCGCTCTATCCAGCAGAGCTGACCGCGACGCAGCAGAAATGGCTGATGTCCTTTGATGCCGATCATGACGGGCATCTGACGCGTGACGAATTCACCAAGGCCGATCTTACCCGCTTCGACCGCGCCGACGCCAATCGCGACGGTAGCGTAACGACCGCAGAGCGCGACGCCTATCGCTATCCCAAAGGCAAGTAATCGCCGGGAACCCAAATCGCCTTCGCGCGCTTTGCGCCGTGGAATGAAATATATGGCGTTCCAGCAACTTAACCCAACGATACCGGTGCATGTGATCGATAAAGGCGCAGGTTTTGCTTTTGCCGTCATCGATTACGGGCAGGAGCATAATCTGATCTGGGTGACAGCAATCAACGAAACCGGAGAAATCTGGTGCGCGCCCAATCCCCAGGTGCGGCTCCAGGGCAATTGGACGATGGGGAGAAGCCGGCCAATAGCGGCAAAATCGCCGACGGGTGAGGATGCCTGCGTCGTCCCCGATTGACCTCGCGGCTGCCGCAGCGCAGCATCGTCCCCATGGCCAGCCTGCCGCCGATCACCAACAATCCCGACATTCGATTTCTGGGCAAATTGCTCGGCGATGTCATCCGCGGCTATGGGGGTGAGGCGCTGTTCGATCGGGTCGAGGCGGTCCGCACTGCTTCGGTTGAACGGCACCGCGGAATTGGCGACGGCGTCGCAACCGATATGGCGCTTGATCGGCTGAGCCTTGATGAAACGCTCGATTTCGTGCGCGGATTCATGCTGTTTTCGATGCTCGCCAATCTCGCCGAGGACCGTCAGGGCATCAGTGCGGAACCTGGCGCAGACCTCGAATCAATCGTCGTGCGACTGAAGGCGGCGGGGGTGCAAAGCGATGCGATCGTCGCGCTGCTCGATCGCGCGCTGATCGCGCCGGTGCTGACTGCGCACCCCACCGAAGTGCGTCGCAAATCGATGATCGATCACCGCAACCGGATCGCTGCGTTGATGAAGCTGCGCGATGCCGGGCGCGAGGCGACTGAAGACGGCGACCTGATCGATGAAGCGATCCTTCGCCAGATCGCCTTGCTATGGCAGACGCGCGTGCTGCGTCGCGAACGGCTATATGTTGCGGACGAAGTGGAAACCGCGCTCAGCTATCTGCGCGACATATTCTTGCCAGCCCTGCCCGCGCTATATCAGCGGTGGGATCGGGCATTGGGCCAGCGCGTGCCGAGTTTCCTGCGGCCGGGCAGCTGGATCGGCGGCGACCGCGACGGCAACCCCTATGTCGTCGCCGAATCGCTGCGCCACGCGCTTGGCCGCGCATCCGACACCGTGCTCGGCGCCTATCTCGATTCGGTCCATGCGCTGGGCGCGGAGTTGTCGATTTCGTCCGAACACGGCGCTGTTGATCAGGCGGTCGAGGCTCTGGCCGAGGCGAGCGGCGACACCGCCGATGCGCGCGCCGACGAGCCCTATCGACGCGCGCTGTCGGGCATTTATGCGCGGCTTGCCGCAACCCATCTTGCGCTGAGCGGCAAGCCGGCGCCCCATCCGCCGGCGCTGACGGGTGATCCCTATGCAACGCCGCAGGATTTACGCGCCGATCTGATCGCGATCGCGCACGGGCTTGCCGGGGAGCGGCGCGGGCCGTTGGCAGGCAGCGGTGCGCTTGGCCGGCTGATCCGGATGGTCGAGACCTTCGGCTTTCACCTCGCCACGCTCGACATGCGCCAGAACAGCGCCGTACACGAACGCGTCGTTGCCGATCTGCTAAAAGGCGCCGGCGTCGAGGGCGATTATCTGTCATTGGATGAGCCAGCGCGGATCGCCTGCCTAAGGCGTGAACTTGCCAGCCCGCGCCCGCTCGCCAGCCCCTATGCTGCCTATGCCGAGGAAACGGCATCCGAAATCGCCATCCTGCGTGCTGCTGCCGATGCGCATGCACGATACGGCGCCGCCTGCATCACCAACTACGTCGTCTCGATGGCACAATCGGTGTCCGATCTGCTCGAGGTCAATCTGCTGCTCAAGGAAGTCGGCCTCTATCGACCCGGCGATCCCCCTCATGCGGCGATCATGGCCGTGCCCTTGTTCGAGACGATCGGCGATCTGGAGGCCGCGCCTGCGATCATGACCGATTGGTTCGCACTGCCTGAAATCGCGGCGATCGCCCGCGCGCGCGGTTATCAGGAAGTCATGATCGGCTATTCGGACAGCAACAAGGACGGTGGCTATCTGACGTCGACCTGGAGCCTCAGCCGCGCTTCGACCGCGCTCGCGCCGGTATTCGAGGCGGCGGGCGTGGCGATGCAGCTGTTCCACGGGCGCGGTGGCGCTGTGGGGCGCGGTGGTGGTTCATCCTTTGCAGCGATCCTCGCCCAGCCGCCTGGCACGGTGCAGGGCCGCATCCGGATTACCGAACAGGGCGAGGTGATCGCCGGAAAATACGGCACACGGGAAAGTGCAGCGACCAATCTGGAGGCGATCGCCGCTGCCACGCTGCTTGCAAGCCTGGAGCCAGAGCGGCTTTCGCCACGCGACTATGCGCGCTTTTCCGGGGCAATGGACCAGCTTTCGGAGACTGCCTTCCGCACCTATCGCGGCCTCGTTTACGGCACCGACGGTTTTCGTGAGTTTTTCCGCCAGATGACGCCGATCGTGGAGATTTCCGGCCTCAAGATCGGATCGCGCCCCGCGAGCCGGACCAAATCCGATCGCATCGAGGATTTGCGCGCAATCCCGTGGGTGTTCAGTTGGGCGCAGGCGCGGGTGATGCTGCCTGGCTGGTACGGCGTCGGCCGCGCGATCGATGGCTTTGCCGACAAGGGCCTGCTGATCGAGATGGCGGCTGCCTGGCCCTTTTTCGCCGCAACGCTCGCCAATATGGAACAGGTGATCGCCAAATCCGACATGGCGATCGCCGAGCGCTATGCGACGCTGGTCGAGGATCGATCGCTTGCTGATGCCAATTTACGGATTATCCGTGACAATTGGCATCTCGCCCGCGATGGGCTGCTCGAGGTGACGGGCCAAAGCCGCTTGCTTGAAAACAGCCCCGCGCTCGATGCCTCTATAAGGCTGAGGCTGCCCTATATCGAGCCGCTCAACCTGCTCCAGATCGAATTGATCAAACGCCGACGGGCAGGCGATCTCGATGAGCGGATTAGCGAGGGCATATTATTGTCGATCAACGCGATCGCAACGGCGCTGCGGAATTCTGGGTAGGGGGACGACGCGCCTGCCAAATTCGGTCGCCTATGCCCTTTAATTGCTTTCACCGCGCGCATAGGCGAACAATCCCCGCTCATCGCGCCAGGAACGGCGCCGCAATCTCAGGCCGCACCCGCAGCAACCGCCCAGTCGCACGATCGAGCAGCGCCCATGTCGTCACCGCCTCCACCTTCACCTTGCCGTCGGCACCCGTGAACCGCACATGCCGGTCAAAGCGTGCGCCCTTGGGTGGATCGGGCACCCAGGTCTCGCCCGTCACTGTCTCGCCCGGCCCGACATTGCCGCGATAATCGATCTCGTGCCGCGTCACGACCCAGATGTAAGCGGCGATATGCTCGGGCGGCGCCACGGACTGCCAATGCGCGGTCGCCAGTTCTTGAATCCAGCGCACCCACACCGCGTTGTTGACATGACCGAGGTCGTCGATGTCGGCCGCCGTTGCGGTGATCGTGCGCTTGAAGACCAAGCCTAGTCTCCCAAGCCCAGCTGCCAGAGCACGAAAGCATGCTCCTCGGCTGCCTCGCGCAGGCTTTCGAACCGGCCCGATTTGCCGCCATGTCCCGCGCCCATATTGGTCTTTAGCAGCAACAGATTGTCGTCGGTCTTGGTGGCACGCAGCTTGGCGGCCCATTTGGCAGGCTCCCAATAGGTCACCCTTGGGTCGTTGAGCCCGCCCGAAATGAACATCGGTGGATAGCCCTGCGCCGTCACCTGATCATAAGGCGAATAGCCGCGGATCAGATCGAATGCCGCCTTGTCCTCGATCGGATTGCCCCATTCGGGCCATTCGCCCGGCGTCAGCGGCAATTCGGCATCCATCATCGTGTTGAGCACATCGACAAAGGGCACATCAGCGATCACCGCCCCCCACAGATCAGGATCGGAATTGACCACCGCACCCATCAGCTCGCCACCCGCCGAGCGGCCCGCGATCGCGATCTTTCCCGCACTCGTCCAGCCATCCTCGATCAGCCCTTTGGCGACATCGACGAAATCGTTGAAGGTGTTGGCGCGCTTTTCCAGCTTGCCGTCGAGATACCATTGCTGGCCAAGATCGTCGCCGCCGCGGATATGCGCGATGGCATAGGCAAAGCCGCGATCGAGCAAGCTCAGCCGCCCAGTCGAAAAGCCCGGGGGGATCGCATAGCCATAGGCACCATAGGCATAGAGATAGAGCGGGCGGCTGCCGTCCTTGGGGAAATCCCGGGGGTAGACGATCGACACCGGCACTTCGGTGCCATCGCGCGCGGTGATGCTCAGCCGGTCGGTCGCATATTTCGCGGCATCATAGCCGCTCGGAATTTCCTGCACCTTGAGCACGGTCTTCTCGCCGGTCGACACGTCATAATCATAGACGGTGCCCGGCGTGACCATCGATTCATAGCCAAGCCGCAGTACCTGCATTTGATATTCGGGATTGTCACCAAGCCCAGCATCATAGCTCGCCTCGGGAAACGCGATCCGCTTCGGCGCGCCACCTTCGTAGGAATGAATCTCGATCTGATCGAGGCCCTGTTCGCGGCCATCGACGATGAAGAAATCGGCAAAGCAGGTGATCCCCGTCATATAGAAATCGCGGCTCGGGCCGATCAGCTCGGTCCATTCGCCGGGATTGGCGATGGACGCGGTGCAAAGGCGGAAATTGGGATCGATATCATTGGTGTGGATGAACAGCGTGTCGCCATGATCATCGACGTCATATTCGCGCCCCACCTTGCGCGGCGAGACACAAACCGGGGTGGCGAGCGGATCGCTGGCTGGCACCAGCCACACCTCGCTCGTGACGTGATCGCCGCTCGCGATGATGATCCACGCGCGCGAACTTGTTTCCGAAACGCCGACGCGAAATCCCTCGTCGGCCTCGCGGAACAGCTCGATATCCTCCTCGATCGGCGTGCCGAGCCGGTGGAAGCGCGCATTGTCCGTGCGCCACTGCTCGTTTGCGAGGCCATAGAGAAAGCCGCTGTCGTCCAAGGCCCAGACGATTTCGGAAAGCATGCCGGGGATCACCTCGGGCAGATGCTCGCCCGTTTCGATCTCCTTGATGCGGACTTCGAAGCGCTCCGATCCGTTATCGTCGATCGCATAGGCCAGCAGCCTGCCGTCATTGCTGACGGAGAGGGCGCCAAGCCGGAAATATTCCTTGCCCTCGGCCAGCACCGGCTCATCAAGCAGTAGCTGATCGGCGCCACCGGCAACGGGCTTGCGCCACCATTTGCGATATTGGCCGCCGGTCTCGAACGCGCTCCAGTAGAGCCAGTCGCCGTCCTTTTGCGGCACCGAGGAATCGTCTTCCTTGATCCGCGCCTTCATCTCCTCATAAAGCCGCTCGGTCAGCGGCTTGAGCGGCGCCATCACGGCTTCGAAATAGCCATTCTCGGCCTCGAGATAGCCGAGCACGTCCTTGTCGGTCACCTCGGGATAGCCGGGGTCCTTGAGCCAGGCATAGGGATCCTCGATCGTCACGCCGTGTGCGGTGAAGCGATGCGGGCTCCGTTCGGCGACGGGGGGGGTGGGAATACTCATCGCCGCGTCTTAGCGCGACGACGGGATAAGTCGAACCCTTCGCCTGTCGCGCTAAACCGCCACGACCAGCGAGCCGACCAGCAGCGCTGCCATGCTCCAGTTGAACGCGCGCAGCCGCACCGGGCTGGTCAGCCAGCGCCGCATCACCGTGCCGATTGCCGCCCAGCTGCTGACCGACGGCAGATTGATGGCGCCGAAAATCAGCGCGATCAGCACCACAGATGCCAGATCATGCTTCGGTGCATATACCGTCACCGCGGTTAGCGTCATCGTCCACGCCTTCGGATTCATCCACTGAAACAGCGCCGCCTGAAGGAAGGTCATCGGCTTGCCCCTGGCAGGTGCGGTCCCGGCTTGCGGGGGCGCTGCGTTTGCGATCTTCCACGCGAGCCAAAGCATATAGGCGATGCCAGCGATCTTCAGGATCATGAACGAAGGCGGCCACAGCGCGAACAGACCGACCAGCCCGACGCCGACTAGCACGATCATGAACATGAAGCCGATCCCGACCCCCAGCATATGCGGCACAGTGCGCCGCACGCCAAAATTGGCGCCCGACGCCATCAGCATCAAATTGTTCGGCCCCGGCGTGATCGACGAGACGAAGGCGAAGGTAACGAGGGCAAGCTGAGATGATGCATCCATCTCGCAATGCTATTGCATTTTGCAGCAACATGGATTGCATATTGACTGTCAAAATCGCAACTGAGAGCAACGAATGACTGATATTGACCAAATAGGCCGCAATATATTGCATGAACTATCCAATGATGGCCGCATGTCCAATCTCGAGCTTGCCGATCGAGTCGGGCTGTCGCCATCAGCGTGTCTGCGCCGCGTGCAGGATCTGGAACGACGCGGCATCATTCGCGGGTATCGCGCGGTGCTGGATCGCGCCGCGCTCGGCAATGGTTTTGTGGCCTATGTTGGCGTTGGTCTCGCCAACCATAGCAAGATCGTCCAGGAAAGCTTCGAGACGGCGATCAAGCTGTCGCCCGAAGTGCGCGAATGCCACAATGTGACGGGGGCGTTCGAGTATATCCTGCGCGTCGAAACCGCCGATCTGGCAGGCTTCAAACATTTTCACACAGAGGTGCTCGGCACGATTGCGCATGTCAGCGCAATTACCTCTTACGTCACGATGGGATCGCCCAAAGACGAGCGCGCCTGACTGCGACGCGCACCGTCAATGCAGCTTCAGCTTGGGTCGCACGATCTGGTTGACATGACCGATCACGATCAGCGCCACCCCGCGCCACCAGCCGTGAATCGCGATCAGGTGCATGCGGTAGAGCGACATATAGACCGTCCGCGCAATCCAGCCCTCAACGCGCATCCGCCCGCCGACGAGATTGCCCATCAGGCTGCCAACCGTGGTGAAGCGGCTGAGCGAAACCAGCGAGCCGTGATCTTGATAGGCAAAATCCTTGAGCGGCTGGCCGCCTTGCGCGCGGACGAGATTGGTGAAGATCAGGCTTGCCATCTGGTGTGCTGACTGCGCACGCGGCGGGATCGGCTTGTCGCGCCCCGGCAGCAGGCAGAAGCAGCAATCACCAAGCGCATAGATGCGATCGTCGGTCACTGACTGCAATGTCGGGCGCACGACGATCTGGTTGCCGCGGGTGAGTTCGAGATCGCTCATCGTCTTGATTTCCTCGGCCCCCTTCACGCCAGCCGCCCACACGATCAA
The DNA here is from genome assembly GCA_038315875.1 of Sphingomonadales bacterium. GTDB lineage: Bacteria > Pseudomonadota > Alphaproteobacteria > Sphingomonadales > Sphingomonadaceae > Sphingomonas. The sequence goes on from JBBQAG010000002.1 coordinate 60,244, forward strand.
ATCGGCAGCAATCACTGTGCCGTCGCCGGTATGGACCGCGCGGTCTTCAAGCCGGACGACCTGCGTATTGTCGAGCACGTGAACGCCGAGTTTTTCGAGCTCGTGCTTGGCGGTTGCCGCCAGCGTTTCGTCGAGCGCCGGCAGGATCCGCGGGCCGGCTTCGATCAACGACACTTCGAGCTTGGTCTCGTCGAACACTTCAAGGCCATAGTGGCGCAGCGCCTTGGCGGCATTGTAGAGCTCGGCCGCCAGCTCGACCCCGGTCGCCCCGCCGCCGACGATGCTGACGCGGACGCGCGCTTGCGGGTCGCCGGTCTGGTGCGCGTGGTTGGTGCGCAGGCACGCGTTGAGCAGTTTCTGGCGGAAACGATCGGCCTGGGGGCGGTCTTCAAGAAACATTGCGTGTTCGCGCACCCCCGGCACGCCGAAATCGTTCGAGATGCCGCCAATCGCCATCACCAGATAATCGTAGCGGATGCTGTGCCGGCCGATGATCTCGTCACCGCGCTCGTCGAGCAGCGGCGTGGTCGTGATCGTGCGCGCGGCGCGATCGATGCTCTCGATGCTGCCGTTGAAGAAGCGATAGCCCCAGCGCACCGCATGCCCGCCATAGCCGACCTCGTCGAGATTGGCATCAAGCGATCCCGCCGCCACTTCATGGAGCAGCGGCTTCCAGATATGCGTCAGGTTGCGATCGATGAGGATGATGTCGTGCGCCTTGCGACCATAGCGCGCACCAAGCTTGCGGACGAGCTCAAGGCCGCCGGCGCCGCCGCCCACGACCACGATCTGCGTCTTCTGATGTGGCATGTGAGTCCGCGTCCCCCGAGGCGCGACGTAGCCGATGGTGCGCGCCCTTGCGGTCTTCCCGCCACGCGCCCGGAATGCAAGCCCTATGCGCGACCCATTACGCCGAGGGGACGGCGCATTCGGCGATATCGCTTGTCCTGTCCGCCGCCTTTCTGGCACCATATATACAGATCGCGGCACAGCCTCCGGGGTGCGCCGCGCCACATCGGGAACCACCTTATGTCCAGCTATGCCGACCGCCTCGCCGCCCTTCGCGAACAATTGGCGCGGGACCGGCTGGACGGGTTCGTCGTCCCGCTCACCGATGAACATATGAGCGAATATGTCGGCGATTATGCCCAGCGGCTTGCCTGGTTGACGGGGTTTCAGGGCTCGGCCGGTACCGCCGTCGTCATGTCCGAACGTGCAGCGATCTTCACTGACGGGCGCTACACATTGCAGGTGCGTCAGCAGGTGGACGGCGATCACTGGGCCTATGTCGGCGTGCCGCAGACGAGCGTTTCGGGCTGGCTGGCCGAGCATAGCACCCTTGGCGCGCGGATTGGCTATGATCCATGGCTGCACACCCGCGCCTGGGTGAACGAGGCAACACGCGCGCTCGCCGAGCGGGGCGCGAGCCTGGTTGCGGTCGATACCAATCCCGTCGATTCGATCTGGCCCGATCGCCCGGCGCCGTCCGATGCAGC
>JBBQAG010000100.1:0-9165 GCA_038315875.1 Sphingomonadales bacterium
CATCTCCATCAGCGGCAGCGCGACATCGGCGAAGTGCCCGCCGACGCTGGAACAAATGCCTTCGGGTTCGGTGGAGCGGATCGCGCTGATCAGCGAGGCGCTGTCCGCGCTGGCATCGATAACAATTGGGTAGGCGCCGAAACTGCGACGCGGCGGGCCTTCGATCGCGTTCGCGCCGAGCTGCTCGGCAATCGTCAGCCGGTCGCGGTCGGTATCGACATAATCGACCCGCGATGCGCCGCCGGCCACGGCATAGGCGGCTGCATAAAGCGCGATCGAGCCACAGCCGCCAAGGATCAGCACCGGCGCCCCGGGTTGGCGGCCAAGGTGGGGGATGGTGAGTTCGTATCCGAACGGGAGGTTGTCCGACAGCGACGCAAGGTGCGTCGGGTCGATGCCTGGCGGCAACGGGATCAGCGCGAAGCTGGCAAATGGTACTCGAACCAGACTGGAGAAGAGTCCGCCCCATTCACTGCCGACCGGCAGACCGTGCATCGCGCCGGGCGGGTGGCTGGCGCAGGTGTTGGGCATATCCCGGTGGCAGCGATGACAGTGGCCGCACGAGACATGCCAGCTCATCACGACGCGCTGGCCGGGATAAAGACCCGTGGTGCCCGATCCGACCGCCACCACTTCGCCGATCGCTTCGTGGCCGATGGCGAACGGTCCCTTGAACGGCGCTTCGCCGCGGATGATCAGCCGGTCGAGATCGCACAGCGTCGCCGCGATTGGACGGACCAGGGCATCCTCGGGATGCTGGAGAACGGGATCAACCTTGTCATGCCATTCAAGCACGCCGGGCCTCAGGAAGACGAGTTCACGCAAGCCGGTGCACCCAGACTGGTCGTCCCGCCCCGCTTATATCGGTGACGGCAGCCGTGACGGCGGCAATCGTGCCTGCTCCCCCGCTATGCGCCTCTCCAGTCCGCCAGCTGATCCTGACGGTAACGGGAAATGCGGGCGCGGCGTCGGCGCGGGCCGCCGCCGGCACCAGCAGCATGCTGGTACCCGCGACAGCAGCGCCAATCGCCTCGCGGCGGGACAGGCCGGGTTGATCGCCTGCGCTTTCGCCGCGCGTCATTTCGGTGCCAGCGCAGCTTTCATCTGCTCAAGGGTGAAGGCGCGGCCGCCCATGCCCCAGCCACCGTCGGGGACTTCGTTGATCTGCACCCAGGTGAACTGGCGCGCGGCCGGGATGCCCTCGGCTTCGAGGCAGGCATCGGTGACCTTTGCGATCATCGCGGCTTTCTTTTCCTGGCTCAACGAACCAGCGGGAACGGATATTTGTACGAGCGGCATAAAAGCTCCTATATGATGATCGTCATAGCGACGTTACTATGACGATCATCATAATGCAAGCGGAGAGTCGGGTGACGGGAAAAATATCGGTGCGGGATGCGATGATCGATGCGGCGGCATCGCTGATCCGTCAGCGCGGTGTCTCCGCAAGCGGCATGCAGGACATCGTCGCCGAGGCAGCCGCACCACGCGGATCGATCTACCATCACTTCCCCGGCGGGAAGGACGAGCTGGTTGTCGCCGCGCTTGAACGCTTTTCAGAAAATGTCGTGCAGGCAGTTCGCACAGTCGCTGCAAAAGCCACCACTGCCGACGGTTTCGTGACGGGCGTTGCGGCAGTGTTTCGGGTGGGCAGCGAGAATGCCGGCTGGACCCAGGGGTGCCCGGTCGCCGCGACCACGATCGAGGGCGACCGTCAGTCCTCCAGCGTAAGACAGGCAGTCGCGGCATGCTTGCGCGATTGGCAGGACGCCATTGCTCAAGGCTTGCAAAAGCACCAGATCGCCGACGCGCCCGAACAAGCGCTGATGATCATCGGCGCGCTGGAGGGTGGGCTGCTATTGTCTCGCGGAACCCGGTCTCCCGAACCGTATAACGCGGCTGTGGCCCTGTTGCGGCGGGGTATCACAAACAGCCGATAGCGGCCCGACTGCTCCGGTCTCTGAGGGCCGCGCGTTGGGCTTGGGGCGGTGCTGACTCATCCCCGCCATCGCTTACGGAACACAAGACCCAATCTGGCGGCGCAGCGCCGCTTGCTATAGCGGGCGTGACATGACCGACCCGATCGCAGGCGTTCCCGATAGCGAATATCGCGGGTTTATGGGCTTGCTGCCAGCGCCGATGAGACCATTTGCGTTGCTGGCCCGGTTTGATCGTCCGATCGGTTGGTGGCTATTGTTCTGGCCCGGGGCCTGGGCGGTGGCCCTTGCTGGCGGCGCGGTCGTGCGTTGGGCGTTGATCGCGGCGCTGCTGGTCGGGGCGATCGCGATGCGCGGCGCCGGCTGCGTCTATAATGATATCGTCGACCGCGATCTCGACAAACAGGTTGCGCGCACCGCAGCGCGGCCGCTCGCCAGCGGTGCCGTGTCGGTGCGCGCGGCCTGGATTTGGCTGGTGATGCTTTCCCTGATCGGCCTGGCGGTGTTGGTGCAACTGCAGCTGAACGCCGCCATCGTTGCCTTGGCTAGCCTGGCGCTGGTTGCCGCCTATCCGTTCATGAAACGGATCACTTGGTGGCCGCAGGCGTGGCTTGGCCTGGTCTTTTCCTGGGCGGCGCTGGTCGGCTGGGCGGAGGTGGCGGGGCAACTGAGCGCTCCCGGACTGATGCTGTATGCGGGATCGATCCTGTGGGTGATCGGCTATGACAGCATCTATGCGCTGCAGGACCGCGAGGATGATGCGATGATCGGCATCGGTTCTTCGGCGCGGGCAATGGGCGGTTGGGTGCGGCCTGGCATCGCCTGTTTCTATGCAGGCGCGCTGGGCTGCTGGGCGATCGCCTTCTGGCTCGTGCGACCCGATCCGCTGGCGTTGGCGGCCCTGCTGCCCGTCGCGCTGCATCTGGGCTGGCAAGTAGCGACGCTGGTGGTTGACGATGGCGGGAGCGCGCTCGCCCGCTTTCGTGCCAACCGCGAAGCCGGGCTGCTGATGATGCTCGCTTGCCTCGTTGTCGGCGTCACTTCGACGGTCTGATGGGTTTAGCCAACAGACGTGGTTCAAAATCCTGCCAAACCCTTCTAAGCGCTGATCCGATGCAGACACCCGATCAGGCCCGCGAGCGGGCACAGGATATTGTTTCCCGCGCGATTGCCGGCGGTGCCGACACCGCTGACGCGGTCTATGCTGCCAATGCCTCGACCGATGTGTCGGTACGGCTTGGCGCATTGGAAGATGTCGGCCGGTCGGAAAATGAAGAGCTTGGCCTGCGCGTGTTCGTGGGCAGGCGCATGGCGAGCGTTTCGACCTCCGATCTGTCGAGCGAGGCACTCGGCGCGCTCGTCGAACGCGCAGTGGCGATGGCGCGCGAGGCGCCCGAAGACAAATGGGCCGGCCTCGCCCCCGCTGATCGCCTGCTGCACGGGGCGCCGCCGCATCTCGATCTCGACGATCATCAGAACGTCACGCCAGAGGCGCTGAAGGCCCGCGCGCTTGAGGCAGAAGATGCCGCGCGGGCAGTGCCCGGCGTCACCAACAGCGACGGCGGCGGGGCAAGCGCCAGCCGATCGGTGATGGCGCTGGCGACGAGCCACGGCTTTGCCGGCGCCTATTCGGTATCGAGCCACAGCGTTTCGGCAAGCGTCATCGCCGGCGCGGGCGGGGCAATGGAACGCGATTACGCGCATCATATCGCCCGCCACCTGAACCGGCTGGAGGACGCAGCGATCGTCGGTACGCGAGCGGGCGAGCGCGTGGTGCAACGACAAGACCCCGGTCGGGTCGCAAGCGGGGCAATGCCGGTGGTGTTCGATCCGCGCGTTGGCTCCAGTCTGCTCGGCCATCTGATCGGTACGATCGGGGGACAATCGATCACCCGCAAAACGAGTTTCCTGCGCGATTCACTGGGCACGCGGGTATTTGCCGAAGGCGTCTCGGTTTTCGATGATCCGCACCGCCCACACGGCCTGCGCTCGCGCCCGTTCGATGGCGAGGGGCTGCCGGTGTCGCCCGTGACGATCGTCGAGGCAGGGATGCTCGAGACCTGGCTGCTCGACAGCGCATCGGCCCGTCAATTGGGCCTTGAGCCGACGGGGCATGCCGCGCGCGGAACGAGCGGCGGGCCCGGGGTCTCGTCGAGCAACCTTCATATCGCGGCGGGGCATGTGCCGCCAGCAACGCTGATCGGCGATATCAAGCGGGGTGTGTATATCACCGAGCTGATCGGGATGGGCGTGAACGGGGTGACGGGGGATTACAGCCGCGGCGCATCGGGCTTCCTGATCGAAGACGGTGCGCTGACCACGCCGATCGCCGAGTTCACGATCGCCGGCAATCTCAAGGAGATGTTCCTGGCGCTCACGCCTGCCAATGATCTCGAATTTCGATATGGCATCAACGTGCCGACCTTGTTGGTGGAGGGGATGACGGTGGCGAGTGGCTGACGCCCGTGTCGAGGCGGTAGCGCAGGTGGCCGCTGAGGCGGGCGCGCTGGCGCTGGCCCGGTGGCAGGATGATTTTGGCCAGTGGGAAAAATCGCCCGGCAATCCAGTGAGCGATATCGATCTGGAAGTGGATGCGCTGCTGAAGGATCGACTGTCGGCGCTTGATCCTGGGGCGGGGTGGCTATCCGAGGAGACCGCCGACAATGAAGATCGGCTGGCGTGTTCGCGGCTATGGGTTGTCGATCCGATCGACGGCACGCGCGATTACCTGCGCAAGCGGGCCGGGTGGGCGGTGTCGATCGCGCTTGTCGAATATGGCCGGTCGGTGATCGGCGTGCTCGAGGCACCGGCAATGGGGCAGCGCTATTGGGCTGCGCAAGGCGCGGGCGCATGGCGCAACGGCGCGCGGATCCGGTGTGGCGATCGGCAGGATATCACTGGGTCACGGGTGCCGATCGATAGCCTGCCCGAAGGGGTCAATGATCTGGTGGTTGTCGCCAAGCCGAATTCGATCGCGCTTCGGATCGCGATGGTCGCCGCCGATGAAGCCGATCTCGTCGCGACGCTGCGCTGGGGATCGGAATGGGACATTGCTGCCGCAGCCCTGATCGCCACCGAAGCCGGCGCGCGGTTCAGCGATGCCTTTGGCGTGCCGATCGGCTTCAACACCCCAAGCGCGCAGGCATTCGGCGTGATTGCATCGGTGCCCGCAATCCACGCGGCTGCGGTCGACCGGCTGGCGGTGCGTGCCCGGGCACTGGCGCCGCAATGAAAGACCGATAGAAAATCTTTGATGACTTGAAAGGAGAAGGGGACGATCAACGGAGCGATGACGACAAGTGAAAACCCGCAACCCCAGCTCAGCTGGGACGATATCCTGGAGGTAGGCCAGGGCGGACCGGGCTGTGGCCGGCTTTATATCGATGGCCGGCAACCCAAGGGCAATTTCCGCTATTTGCCGCCCGCGATGCTACATGACGGCAAGGTCTATGCCTCCACCTTCGTATCGGGTGGCTTCATCATTTGCGTGGTCGATCCGGTGACGCATGCCCGCACCGAACTATCGCCGCGCCTGCCCTATGCCCGGCTCGAAGAGATTGTCGATGGCGAGATCGTGTATGTCGATCGCTATGACGGCAGCAGCGTCAGCCGGTTGGCCATTGCCCGTAACAACGGGTTCTTCGCCCGCTTGGCGGCGCGCTTCGCCAAGCGCCAATCGGCTTAGCCTTCGCTGGCGATGCTGCGGAGCGCGCGCTCGAACGTTTCTACCGGCTGGCCCCCCATGATCATATATTTGTCGTTGATCACGATCGCGGGCACCGCGTTAACACCCTGATTCTGCCAGTGGCGTTTTTCGGCGCGAACGTCATCGGCATAGCGGCCCGATTGGAGGATCGCCTCGGCCTCGGCGCGATCGAGCCCGACATCGGCGGCGGCATGCGCCAGCGTGGCGTGATCCGAAGGATCGCCTTTTTCGGTGAAATATACTTCGAACAGCCGCTTCTTCAGGGCTGGCTGGCAGCCTTGAAGCTGCGCCCAATGGAGCAAGCGATGCGCGTCAAAGGTGTTGTAGATGCGGCTGTCGGCACCGGTGTTCATCGTGAATCCCAGCGCTGCTGCGCTGTCCCTGATCCGCTGGCGATTGGCCGAGGATTGTTCGGGCGTGGCGCCATATTTCTCGGCGATATGTTCGGCGATGTTCTGGCCCTGCTGCCCCATTTGCGGATTCAGTTCAAAGGGGTGGAAAGTGATCGTCGCATCGACCGCATCGTGCGTCCGCGCGATGGCCTGCTCCAGCGCGCCAAGCCCGATCACGCACCACGGGCACGATATGTCGGATATGAAATCGATCTTCAGCGCGCGCGGCATCGGCGTCAGCATCCTTTCCCGCTGCATCCAAGCGCAACGTAAATCTCTCCGACAATCTGCCAGCGGCCGTCGCGTTTCAGCCAATGCGCGAAATAGCGGCCATAAGGGCGCGACAGGCCGGCGGGCTTTTGCGTCAACCCATACCAGGTGCCGCTTTCGGCGGCGCGCAACACGCCGGCACGATCGCCGATGCTGATCGACGCTGGGGTGCGCACATATCGATCGAAGCCCGGCGTTGCGAAGCTGGTTTGCCAGACGGCGCGGACATCGGCGGCGCTGCGTTTGATCGCGCTTTCGCCGGCAACGACGATATAATCGTCGCCTGCGATCGCCATCGTACCGCTCAAATCATGCGCCGCGATCGCCTGGTTGTTCGCCGCGCGCAGCTTGACGATTTCAGCGCGTTCGCGGGGCTGCACCGGTGCTGCGTGGACACTGCCGCCGCCAACGATGTTCAACCCGATCGCGACGATGGCAAGGCCGGATCTCACGTGCCGTCATCGCCGCGATACTTGATCTCGAGGAAGCGCCCGCGCGTGGCAAGACTATCGAGATCGCCCTCGGCTAGTTGGCTCGTCATCTCGCCGATTTCGCGCTCGATCAGCCGCAACCCGTCGAGCAATTGCGCATCGGGCGTCTTGCCGTTGCGCTCGACCCCGCGCAGCCCAGCAGGGACGCGCGTATAGCCCTTGACGAATTCGGGCAGCTGTTCGCCCACCAGCTTGCGGACTTCGGCGGCGGCAGGTTCGCCCTCGTCAAGCGTTGCCAGCTGCGGGCTCAGCGTGTCGAGCCTGATGCCGATCTGGTCGAGCAACGACATTGCGGGTGCGGGCAGGGCGGCGCGCTGGGTTTCCAGCCAGCGCTCGGTTTGGGCAGGCAACGCCTTCAACTCAACGCCGCGCAGCTTTTCAGGGGTTGGTGCAGGGCTCGTCGGGAAGATCGCGAGCGCAAGCGTCGTCGCGATCAGCAGCGCCATCACCCCCACCGCGCCGAGCAGACCGATCGGCATGATCAGCCCGATGATCACCGCCGCGATCAGGATCGCGCCATCCGCCAGCGCGATCCGCGTCAGCCGCTGGCCGATCGCCTGGGTGCGGTGTTGCCGGGCCATGCCGCGACGATTGCGGCTGTCGGTGCGCGCGAGCAGTTCAGCCGATCGCGCGACCTGCCGGTCGACATCGGTCATCTCACACCGCCTCGAGCTTGAAGGTGTCGTCGGGTCCACTCAACCGGTTCTGCGCCTGGCCTTCGGCGCGGGCGATATAGCCCTTCGATTTCTCGACCTCGTTGCCAAGCGCGGTGACCGTCGTCTTCATCGAATCGAGCGCCTTCAGCTTGAAGCTGTCGATCGCATCCATCGTATCATAGATATTCTGGAAGGCGCGCTGCAGCGTTTCGAGCGGGATCGTTGCCGATGCCGCCTGTTCGTGGATGGCCGCCGTCTGGCTTTTGAGCAGCTTGCCCGTCGAATCGATGATGTTGGCGGTGGTGGTGTTGAGCTGGGTGATCTGTTCGAGCACCAGCCGTTGGTTGGTCAGTGCCTGCGCAACCGTCACCGCGGTGCGTAGCGCGGCAACCGTGGTGGTCGATGCGCGATCGACCCCCTTCACCAGCTCGACATTGTTTTTCTTCACAAGATCGAGCGCGAGATAGCCCTGTACCGTCACCGCCATCTGGGTCAGCAGATCCTGGCTGCGCTGGCGGACATAGAATAGCGCTGTCTCGCGGATCGCCTTGGCCTTGGCCGGATCGCTATGATCGAGCTCGTTGGCCTTGTCCTCCAGCTTGCCGTCCATCGTCTTGGCGAGCAGGATCATCTGTTCGAGCCGACCCATCGAGGTCCATAGATTGGCGCGCTCGACGTCGATCGCGGCATTGTCCATCAACAGTTCGTCCTTGCCCGAGCCAAGCGATTTCAGGATCGCCGAGATGTGGCTTTGCGAGGATTTATATTTGTCGAAATAATTGCGCATCTTGTTGCCGAACGGGATGATGCCGAAGATCTTGCGCCCCGTCGTCAGGCTGCCACCCTTGCCCGGATCGAGCTGTTCGATCGTGCGACGCAGCTCGGCAAGATCGCTACCAACCCCGGTTTCCTGGTCCATCGCCTTTACCGGGCGATCAAGGAAGCGGTTCGATTGGCCCGCCGCCTCGCGTATCTCCTTCTGCCCCATCGCGCTGATCGCATCGACGCGCTTGCCGAATTCGGGCGAGTTGACGTCCTGCACGACCAGATCGTTGATGAACGTCTCCACCCGCGCTTCAAGCTCGGTCCGCTTGGCATCGTCGACAGGTACCAGCCCCGCCGCCCTTTCGGGGGCGACTGCCGGCACGGGATCGGGCGGGGTCAGCACCAGGTCGTTGGTCATCGTTGCGGTCGCGGTGTCGGTCACGGTCGCCATTATCGTCTCCACGCGGGGCCTTGAGCCAACATTGGCGCTGATCGAGCCCGCATTCAAGTGTATCGCTTATGTAATACGCTCGTCCGGCCCGGCAAGTCGAGCCGAAATCACGGCGGACAGCATCAGTTGCATCTGGTGATACAGCATCAGCGGCAGGATGACTGCCCCTGCAAGCGCGGGCGGGAAAAGAATCCGCGCCATTGGCGCGCCGGTGGCGAGGCTCTTGTGCGCGCCCGAAAACAGCATCGTCGCGCGGTCGGCGGGCGATAGTCGCATCGCCGCGCCAAGCCACCAGGCGGCGGCAAAAGCCGCCAGCAGCAGTGCCAGCACCAATAACGCCAGCGCGCCAAGTTGGGCCGCGCTCACGCGCTGCCACAGCCCCTGCGTCGCGGCGTCGGAAAAGGCGACATAGACGGCAAGGACGATCGTCAGCTTGTCCATCATGCCCGCGATCCTGGCATGCCGCTCCACCGTCGGCAGCACCCGCGCGCGCAGCA
>JBBQAG010000024.1:0-29119 GCA_038315875.1 Sphingomonadales bacterium
CGATCTTCACCCGTCCGGCCTCGGCGCCGCGCACCCGCTGCCAGGGTGCTGCCGCCCGCAAGGTATCGATCAGGCTGAGCCGCAGGCCACCGCGCGGGATGCCTGCGCGCACGCCCACCGGCCTGCCATGACGCTGCGAGCGCTGTCGTTCGCCCTTGCCCTGCACCCGGTTTTGCGGCTCCCGGCGAGCCCCTGCTGCCAATTGCGCGAGCACATCCTTGGGGAGCGATGCCAGCGCCGCTTCCAGCACAAAATCGTCGAGCGGCGCTGGCTCGGCCTGTTCATTATCGCTCTGGTTCGAGTCGGAAGGCGGCGGCGGTGGCGGCGGCTCCTGCGCCTCGTCGGCTTCAGCCTCGGGGGCTGGCGGCATGCGGGTCGCCCGTGGCCCTAGCACCAGCCGCGCCGCGAGCATCACATCCTGCTCGCTGATCGTCCGCCGGCCATGCAGCACCGCCGAAGCCCGCGCCGCCCGGAGCGCGAAATGCGATGCGCGGGCGGAATCGATACCCAATGCAGCAGCGGTGTGGACCAACGCTTCGAGAATGTCGGCGCTTGGCTCGCCAACTTCGTCAACGACGCCTGCTAAAGACAGTGAGGCAGCGACCGGCTCATCTCGAACCGCAGATTGGAGGGAAGACGACAGGTCCACCCAGAATGCCAGCCGCTCGGCCAGCGCCGCTGGTATCCGCTCATCGGGCTCGGCGCCGCCATCCAGCGCGATCAGCACAAATCGGGCAGGCGCGCGCAACGACTGCCCCTCGCGCTCGGTGACGACCTCGCCGGTATCAAGTGCCGAGGCCAGTGGCGCAGTCACGCTATCGCTCAGCCGCTCCGCCATCGGCACGATCACCAATCCGCCATCGGCTTCCGCCAGCACGCCCGTCCGCCCCACCGGCGCACCACGCGCCAGCGTAGCACCGAGATCCAGCCCGCCGAGGAGTCGTTCATCATCGATGTGCAGCGGCACCCGGCGCATCGGCGCCCCGGTTGGCAGTCCCCCAACAAGCGCAGCGACGATCGCATCGCGCAGATCATCACCGCCGCGCAGCACCATCCCGCCAAGCCCGACGGGATCGATCGCGCACAGCCGGGCCGCCAGCAGCGCATCGGCATAGGTATCGGGGAGCAATTCGCCCGGCACGATCATGCCACAAACATGGTTTCCATCGCGCGTTCGATCCGCGCGGTCGACCCCGTCTCGTCGAGCACGTTGCGTCGCAGCCGGTGCCTGAGCGCCAGCGGTGCAACCCGCTTCAGATGCATCTGGGATACGATCACATCGCCTTCAAGCGCCGCCAGCGCACGCGCCGAACGCATCAGCGTCAATTCCCCGCGCAAGCCATCTGCGCCAACCGCCATGCACAATTCCGACGCGCGGGTAAGCACCGCATCTGGCACCGTCACCTTCGGCAGCAAATCCTTACCCTTGGCGATCCGGCGCAGCGTCTTGTGCTCGGCCTTCTTCCAATCGACCGCGAACGCTTCGGGCGTGCGCTCGAATGCGTCGCAGCGCTTCAAGATCTCCACCCGCTGCTTCAAATCTTGCGGCGTCTTAACCTCAACCGACAGCCCGAAGCGATCGAGCAACTGAGGCCGCAGCTCGCCCTCTTCCGGATTGCCGCTCCCAACCAGCACGAAGCGGGCAGCATGACGCACGCTAAGCCCCTCGCGCTCGACGACATTCTCGCCCGATGCCGCCACATCGAGCAGCAGATCGACGATGTGGTCCTCAAGCAGGTTGATCTCGTCGATATACAGGAACCCCCGGTGTGCGCGCGCAAGCAGGCCGGGCTCGAAAGCCTTTTCGCCGTGGCCAAGCGCCTTTTCAAGATCGAGCGCGCCGACTACGCGGTCCTCGGTCGCCCCCAGCGGCAAATCGACAAAGGGCACCGGCGCCGTCGCCTTTCCGGGACGGTGCGTCTCGGGCGTCGGGCATACCGCCTGCCCGGGCGCGCAATTATAGCGGCACCCGGCGACAACAGGCATCGGCGGCAACAGCGCGGCGAGCGCGCGGACGGCGGTCGACTTGCCCGTGCCGCGATCGCCGAACACCAGGACCCCGCCGATCCGCGCATCGACCGCCGCGATCAGCAGGGCCAGCTTCATTTCGTCCTGGCCGACGATCGCGGAGAAGGGGAATGACGATTTCATCGCCGACGTGTACCATGTGCTTGACACCCCACAAGATGGACCCGCGGCCTAAATGGAAATCCCTGTAATTGTAGCGATCGGTGTTGCGGTGTTTCTGGGCGCCGCGGGCGGCCTGATGACGCCAATCGGCCCTTGGTACAAAAATCTCCGCAAGCCCTCGCTGCAGCCGCCCGACTGGCTGTTCGGCCCGGCCTGGACGATCATCCTCGGGCTCGCCGCCTGGTCCGCGATCACCGCCTAGTATGCTGCCGAGCCGGGATATGAGCGGACGCGCGTCGTCTGCCTGTTCGCCACCAACGCGGTCTGCCATTTCCTTTGGAGCCCGATCTTCTTTCGGGCGCAGCGGCCCGATTGGGCACTGATCGAAGTCACGTTTTTGTGGGTATCGCTGGTGCTGCTGGTGGTCCTGCTCTGGCCAATCTCGCACCTCGCGAGCCTCATGATCGTTCCCTATCTGCTGTGGGTCAGCTTCGCCGCCTGGCTCAACAGCGCGATCGTCGCGCTCAATCGCCCGTTCGGCCAGCGAGGATAAAGGTTCAAACATCCAAGAAACGAGTGTAGCAATATCGACTCAACGCAAGGAATCCGTAGCGCTAATCCCCATTTCGAAGGAAATCCGCCATGGCCACAATGGACACGATCCCGATGCCACAGCCCGATGCGCTACCGCAAATCAGGCGGATCGGCTCGGCGGATATCAATTGGGCGCTGGCCGAAGGATGGAAGGATTTCCAGGCGAAGCGCGGCGATCTGATCGTCGTCGGGTTGCTTTATCCGCTGATCTGTCTGGTGGCGGTGGTGCTGACGCTCAACGAGCCGCTGCTCCCGCTCCTGTTTCCGCTCGTCGCGGGTTTGTCGCTGGCGGGGCCTGCCGCCGCATCGGGTTTCTACGAACTCGCGCGCCGCCGCGAGGCGGGACTCGAATCGAGCTGGTGGCATTTTCTCGATCCGCTGAAGGGGCGCAGTCGTACGCCGCTGGTGCTGCTGACGGCGGGGCTCGGCGCGTTGTTCATCGCGTGGCTGATCGTCGCTTATCTGATCTATACCGTCACCTTCGGCGTGCGCGGGCCGATGCAGGTCGGCGATGTGTTCGGTTCGCTCTTCACCACTTCGGCTGGGATCGAATTGATCGTCCTTGGCAATCTCGCCGGGCTGGGCTTTGCGGTCGTCGCGCTGCTTTATGCAGCAGTGTCGTTCCCGATGGTGGTCGACAAGCCTGTCGATGCCGGGTTTGCGCTCAGGACGTCGATCAAGGCGGTGACCTCGAACTGGGTGACGATGCTCGGCTGGGGCTTGCGGATCGTGCTACTGCTCGCGCTCGGGCTGTTACCGGCGGCAATCGGGCTGGCAGTGGTCCTGCCGTGGCTCGGTTATTCGACCTGGCATCTTTACACGCGTCTCGTCGCGCGGTGACCAGTCAGCGCGGCGGCATCCGCTGTTGCTGCGCCGCCATCGCCAGGAATTGATCGAGCAGCATCAGCCGCTCGGCTATCTCGCCGCGATAAGAGGCGTTGGCAGGCGTTAGAGCCAGTGCCCGCGCCCACCAAGGCCGTGCCTCTGCCAATCGTCCCGACTGAACATAGCCAAGCCCCAGGAAAAAGGGCGGGCCGGGATGGCGAGGATTGAGCTGGATCGCCCGTCGGAACGCGAACAGTGCGGCGGGCGACATGTTGTCGCCGTCATGCGTCACCAGCACGCTGCCCAGCTGGGTCCATAGCTGGATGCTGCGCGGATAATGGTCGATACCGCCAAGCGTCACCTTGACCGCGCTGCCCTTTTCCCCGGCGCGAATCATCGCATCGGCGGCAGTTTGATAGGCAGCATCAGCCGTGAACCGGCTGAACATCGCCCCGCGCAGCGCCTGCACATCGGCAGCAAGCTCCGCCGAGTCGATCTTGGGCTTGGCGGGACTAGCCGCACGATTGGGCGATCCCTGCAGTGTGTATCCGACCGCGCCCAGCATCAACGCCGCGGCCGCTGTGGTCCACAAGATGCGCGGCACGCCGAGCCGCCACAGCAACACTGCGGCGGCACCGCCGATGATCGCGAGCATGATCCAACCCATCAGCCGCGCCTGCGCCGCTTGAAGCTGCCGCGCGCCAGCCACAGGCCAATGCCGATCAATGCGATCGGCGCGATCCAGAGCGGCACCGTCGCTGCGCTGAGCGGTGGATCATAGGTGACGTAATCGCCGTAGCGCGAGATCAGCCAGCGCCGCACTTGATCCGGGCTGTCTCCAGCCGAAATCCGCCGCCTGACGAGCGCGCGCATATCGCCCGCCATTTCCGCATTGCTGTCGGCGATCGACTGGCTCTGGCAGACAAGACAGCGCAGCGTCAGCATCAGCGTCTGCGCCTCGGCCTCCTGCTTTGGATCGGGCAGCTCGGTATCGGCCAGCCGGGCCGGTGGCAGCGACGAATCGGCAAGTGCCGGCCCGGCTACCGCTATCAGCAACAAAATGGCTGCGCGCTTCACTGGCCCTGCCGGATCGCGGCAAGGATTTTCGGCACGTCGTCGCTACGGATTTCGCCGATATGCTGGAGCACTATCTTGCCCTGGCCATCGACGACGAAGGTTTCGGGCACACCCGATGATCCGAGCGCGAGCTGAACGGCACTTTCCGGGTCGTCGCCGATTCGATCATAGGGATCGCCGTAGCGCGCGAGAAAGCCGGCAATGTCGCGACCCGTATCGCGGATCGCGACGGCGTCGATCGACACACCCATCGCCTTTAATTTGGCCAGCTGCGGCGCTTCAGCAGCACAAGGAATGCACCAGCTGGCAAAGACATTCAGGAGCCGCGGCTTGCCCTGATGGAACGCGGCGCTGCCTAGGCCGGGCTTGCTCGCAATGATCGGCGGCAGCGAGAATTGCGGCAGCGGCTTGCCGACCATCGCGGAGCGTACATCGTGAGACGTCGGCGTGATAAGCCCGCTAGCCGCGACGACGAACAGCCCTGTGAACAGCGCAAACGGCAGCCAGACAAGCCACCGCCTCACGCCAGCGATTCCCGCCACGCCGTCTTGCCATCGCGCTTCAGCCGCCCAAGCAGCGATAGCGCACCGCCCATCGCGATCATCGCGCCGCCCGCCCAGATGAGTGTGACGAATGGCTTCCACCACAGCCGCAACTGCCAGCGCCCTTCATCGTCGGGCTGGCCCAGGACGGTATAAAGCTGGCCGTCACCTACGGTCGCTATCGCCGATTCACTCGTCACCGTAACGGGGGTAGAGAAGAACCGCGATTGCGGGCGCAGGATGAAAGGTGCGTCATCGCCCCGCTGCACGCTCAGCCGCGCTTCGAGCGCCGACCAATTGGGCCCGTTGACCGGCGTGATCCCCTCGAGCGTCACGCGGTACGGCCCGACCCGGTGCGGCTCGCCGACCCGCGCCGCAATCAACGTCTGCTTGGTGAAGGCGCTTTCGCTTGCCATGCCCGCCAAGCTTACCGCGATCCCGAGATGCGCGAGCACCATGCCGTAAGTGAACAGCGGGGTGCGACGCAGGTTGCGTTTCCACAGCGGGGCTACGCTGGCAACGGCAAGGCCGACGGCAAGCGCCAGTCCAAGAATCGGCAGCGCGCCTGCTTGAAAGGCAAACAGCACCAACAGTCCCAGCACCAATGTCGCCGCCCCGATCGGGATGATCATGCGACCGAGCACTGCGCCGCCTTCATCGCGTCGCCAGCGAACGAGTGGCCCAGCCGCCATGATCGCGACTAGTGCGAGCGCGACGGGCCCTGCCGCCCTGTTGAAAAAGGGTGGCCCGATCGACAGCTGCAGACCGAATGCGCCTGCTGCAACAATTGGGTAAAGCGTCCCGATCAGCACGATTCCCAGGATCACCGACAGCAGCAGGTTGTTGGCGACCAGTGCGCCTTCACGGCTGACGAGTTCGAAGCTCGCCCCTTCGCGGATCGTGCCGACGCGCAGCGCGAACAGCGCCATCGCGCCGCCGATATACAGCGCGAGCAGGACGAGGATGAAGGTTCCCCGCGACGGATCGACGGCAAAGGCATGCACGCTCGTCAAGATGCCCGAACGCACCAGGAAGGTGCCGATCATCGACATCGAAAAGGCGACGACCGCGAGCATGATCGTCCAGGCGCGCAGGCCATCGCGCGTCGCCAGCACGGTCACCGAATGGAGCAGAGCGGTCGCCGCAAGCCAAGGCATCAGCGAGGCATTCTCGACCGGATCCCAAAACCACCAGCCGCCCCAGCCAAGTTCGTAATAGGCCCAATAGCTGCCAGCGGTGATACCGAGCGTGAGGAAAATCCAGGCGCCCAGCACCCAAGGCCGCATCGCGCGCGCAAAGGCCGGCCCCACATCGCGCGTCACCATTGCCCCGACGGCGAAAGAAAAGGCGACCGATATCCCGACATAGCCGATGTAAAGCGTCGGCGGGTGGAACGCCAAACCGGGATCCTGCAACAACGGGTTCAGCCCATTGCCATCCGCCGGCGCAGGATTGAGCCGCGCGAACGGGTTCGAGGAGAATAGCAGAAACGCGTAGAAACCGAGCGCGATCAGCGCTTGAGCACCCAGTGTGGCAATCAGGGTCGGTTGCGGTAGCCGCCGCTCAAGGATTGCCACCGCGCCGCCTGCCAACCCCAGGATCGTCACCCAGAGCAGCATCGATCCCTCGTGATTGCCCCAGGCGCCGGCGATCTTATAGATCAGCGGCTTGGCCGAATGGCTGTTTTCGGCAACCAGCAGCACCGACATATCCGAATTCACGAAAACCGTGATCAGCAGCGCCATCGCCAGCAGCACCACGAGCCCCTGGACGATCGCAACGGGCCGTACGGCATTTTGGACATCGGGATCGCCACGCGCGATGCCAAGCGCTGCAAGCGCGAACTGCAGCGCCGCCAATGCGGCCGCGATCCATAATGCGGCAAGCCCTGCTTCGGCGATCATTGTTGGAGCGTTTTCGTCTCGTGCATCTTGCCGGCCATTTGTGGCGGCATGTAGCGCTCATCATGCTTGGCGAGCAGGTTGTTGGCAACGAAGCTGCCATCGCGCTGGAACTGGCCCTCGGCCACCACGCCCGATTTTTCCTTGAACAGATCGGGCGTGATGCCGCTGAACACGACGGGCACCGTGGCCTTGCCATCGGTCACGACGAAATGGATCGTCACCCCATCCGCCTGCTTCTTGATCGATCCACCTTCGACCATCCCGCCCAGCCGCACCGCCCGGCCAAGCGGCAAGTCTGCCTTGGCAACATCGCCGGGCGCGTAGAAAAATGCGGCCTGATCCTTCAGCGCCGACAGCGCCAAGCCGCTTGCGCCCGCGATCGCGCCAACCGCGAGCAGCGCAAGCGTCAGTCGCTGATGTTTCGCCTTCATTTGCCCGAACCTTCCGCCGCGCGCATCGCCATCCACGCATAGATGGAGAGGCCGCTCGTGGCGAGCAAGGTGATCGAATAAGCAGCGATGACAAAGGGCCAGGGGTTCATGACGCCGCCATCCGCCGCATTCGCGCCTCTGCCTTGGTCCGGGCGAGCGCGGCGCGCATCCGCATCAGCACGATTGCGGCAAACCACAAGGTAAAGCCGCCGAGCGTGAACGGCAGTGGCCACAACAAGCTCGAATCGATCGTCGATTTGGTAAGCCCGATGCTCTGCCCCTGATGCAGCGTGTTCCACCACACCACCGAATAGCGAATGATCGGCAACAACACCGATCCTGCCACGCCGTAGATCGCCGGAATACGCCCGTCACCGCCGCGATCGGCATCGGCACGCGCCAGCGCCATGAAGCCGAGATAGACAAAGAACAACAGCAGCATCGATGTCAGCCGCCCGTCCCATTCCCACCACGTTCCCCAGGTGGGGCGCCCCCAGATCGATCCTGTCGCGAGGCACAGGCCGGCAAACATCGCGCCGGGCATTGCCATCGCCCGCGCCGCGATCATCGCCAACGGATGGCGCCAGATCAGGAAGGTCAGACTCGATACCGCAATTCCGCTCCACCCCGCCATGCCGAGCCAGGCAGTTGGCACATGGATGTAGAGGATGCGTACCGTCTCGCCCTGCAGATAGTCGGCTGGCGTCTGAAACAGCCCCGCCCAGGCGCCAAAGGCGATCAGCGCGCTGCCCACCCAGAACAACGCCGGGGTCAGCGGTCGCGCGATCTTCAGGAAGCGCGCAGGATTGGCAAGGGCATGAATCGACGACACTGTGCGCCCTGATAAGCAAGATATGCTGCAGAATCCACCGATCGTTGCGTCCGCCGCTCGCGATTTTGATCAGACGTCCTGATCGAGGCACTCGATCTTTATTTGAGCGGTGCGACCAGCGCCAGCATGTCCGCCAGATCGGCGCTACGGAACGGTTTGGTAAGGCGCGGGATATCTGCGGCGATACCTTCTGCATCAGCATAGCCAGAGATCACGAGGATCGGTAGTTCGGGCTTGCCAGCACGCAATTGGGTGATCAGCTCCATGCCCGTCATTCCGCCCATCATGTAATCGGTCACGATCAGTTCGATCGGGCATTGATCGAACAGGCCGATTGCTTCTTCGGCTGATCCAGCCTCAACGACGGCATAGCCCAGTTCCTCGAGCATATCGGCAGTGGTCGCACGGACGGCTTGTTCGTCATCGACCAACAGGACGGTGCCCCGCCTGCGGATATCGACCTGTTTTTGGGCGATGGGGGCGATTTCGGTCGTCGCGCCTTGAGCGACCGGCAACAGCACTTCAATCGCGGTTCCGAGCCCTACTTTGCTTGCGATCTTAAGTGCGCCGCCAAGCTGGGAGGTCAGGCCATGAACCATCGACAGGCCAAGGCCGGTCCCCTTGCCAATGCCCTTTGTCGAAAAGAACGGCTCAATAGCGTGGGCCTGGGTGTGGGCATCCATGCCGATCCCGGTATCGCTAACGGAAAGGCGGACATAGTCGCCGGGCGCCAAATCGGTGGGCGTGCCGGGCTCAATGCGCTGAGCATCCGCTTTGATCGTAAGGGTGCCACCCTCCGGCATCGCATCCCGCGCATTCACGGCCAAGTTGAGCAACGCCATTTCGAGCTGGTTGACTTCGGCGGTCGCGGGCGGCAGCGACGATTCAATCGCGATCTCGACTCGGATGCGCGGGCCGGATGTGCTTGCGATCAGCGACTCCATCGATTGGATCAGCGCGGCGACATCGACCGGCTGCGGCTGGCGGCTGGCGGCGGGCAAAGGCGAGCAGCCTTTGCACCAGCGTTTTCGCGCGCTCCGCCGATTGCAACCCGCCTTCGATCAGCCGGCGCTCACGTTCGCCGCCGAGTTCACGGCGGTGGAGCAAATCCAGGCTGCCAATGATCGGGGTCAGCAGATTATTGAAATCATGCGCGACGCCCCCAGTCAGCTGGCCCATCGCCTCCAATTTCTGCGATTGGCGCAGCGCTTCCTCGGCCTTGCGCCGCTCGGTCGTCTCGATCGCTTCAGAAGCGATCGCGATCACTTCGTCGTTGCCCGTCATGATCGGCCGCAAGACGAAATCGAACCAGCGCCAGCCACCAACCGGGAGGTTGATCAATAATTCCTGCCTGACCACCCCGCCTGCGGCAACGACATTCACCGCCTCACGGATCGCCTCGTCCATGCCGGGCGTTCCCGCGAACCACGCCGTTTCCCAAAAAGCCGTCCCAACGACATCGCCGAAGCGGGCCCCAATCGCTGCCAGCGAGGTGGCATTTGCATCGAGCAACAATCCATCGGGGTCCAACAGTCCCTGAAAGCCAAAGCTGGTTTCGAAAACGGTGCGCAGCCGGGCTTCTTTTGCCCTCAGTTCGGCGGTGCGCATCGCCACTTGTTCTTCAAGCGATTCCTTGGCCTGGCGCAGCGCATTTTCGGTTTCGCGCAGATCATGGACGTCCGTGTTGGTGCCGACCCAGCGAACGAGCTTGCCGCTGGCATCGCGGACCGGCTCAGCTCGCGCCAGAAACCAGCGATATGCGCCATCATGACGGCGCAGACGGAATTCTTGCTCGTACACCGTGCCGTGCGTCAGCGAGGCGACCCAGCGCTCGCCGGCGCCAGGCAGGTCATTGGGATGAACGATGCTGCCCCAGGCCGTTGCGCCTTCAAGGCTGCCTGCTTGCGCACCGCTATAGCTATAGGTCTGCTCGTTCAGCCAGTAAATTGCGCCATCGGCATGTGCCGCCCAAATTTGATTGGGCATTGCCTGCGCAAAGGCGCGAAACTGCTCTTCGCTTTCGCGCAAAGCGGCTTGGCCCTTGATCCGCTCGGTCGTCTCAACGACGATGGCGATGACGCCGGCCGGCTTTCCCGTCTCATCGAGGATCGGCGAATAATCGAGATCCATCCAAACCTGTTCGGGGACGCCGTTTCTGTGGAGCGTCAGTTCCTGGTCACGATAAGCCAAAGTACCGCCGGCCAGCCCCACCTTCATCACATTATCGTTGAAATCGGCAACTTCGGGCCAGGCTTCACGAACCTTCATGCCAAAGATTTCAGGATGGCGGGCGCCGGCAAAGCGCGAATAGGCATCGTTATAGATCATGTAGCCATCTTCATCCCACAGCATCACGATCGGGACGGGCGACAGCATAATCATGCCGATTGCGGTTTTCAGGCTTTGCGGCCATTGAAGAATGGGGCCAAGCGGGGTCGTCGCCCATTCATAGGACATGGCCAGTGCCGCGGTCTCGCCGTCGCCTGCCAGAAAATCGAGCGATGCGGTCGCTTCAAGGTGATGTTCGGACAGGCTTCCCCCAGCGCGCATAGCAGAGCATTAGCGCGACTTTATCCAACGCGAAACGGGGCAGCGAGTTCCGGAGCGGGATTTTTCACGATCAGGCGGTCGCACCATCGTTTCTTGACCGAGGTTAGTGACGTTCGAAAATCGACGGCTTAGGCGCGCCGCCTGAGTTCAATTCAGGATCCCAATGACAAGATATTTCTTTCACGTTGATGCCTGCGGTAACGAAACGACGGACGTCGAAGGACAAGCTTTGGTTGATATGGCCTCGGCCATGCAGGCCGCCATGCGCCTTTCTTGGCAGTTGATGGCTGCCGAGGTTTCGCAGGGTCGCCTATGCCTCAGTTGCCATGTCATCATTGAAAATGGGGCGACGGGCGACAAAACGATCGTGCCATTCAAGGAAACACTGCGGCTCAGCGGTGTCTAAGCCCGCTAATTGCCGCAACTGCTAATTGCACTTGCGTTATATAAGTGTGCTTACTATCTGCGTGGCATGACAGATAGCATTGGTTTCCTGATCAGCGATGTGGCGCGGCTGGTACGGCGTCGTTTCGATGAGCGCGCTCGCGTGATCGGCGTCACCCGGCCACAGTGGCGCACGCTGACGATGCTAAGCCGGAACGAGGGTATCAATCAGGGTGGCCTCGCCGAACTGCTGGAGGTGGAGCCGATCACGCTTTGCCGGATGGTCGATCGGCTTGAGGAAGCCGGGCATCTCGAGCGTCGCCGCGATCCCAATGATCGCCGGGCATGGCAGATCTATCTCACTGAGAGTGCGCGGCCGCTGCTGGACCAGCTGCGCGCGATCGCCGACGAACTGTTCGAGCAAGCACTTCACGGCATCGACACCGACGAACGGGCACGCCTGACCGCAACGCTTGATCACCTGCGCAGCAATCTCACGGTAGCGCCTGAGAACGAGGAAGTAGCCAATGGCTGACGCCGATCCTAACCGCCCGATCGCGGCAGACACCGCCGTGATGCAGCCCGCGCCCGCAGTTGCGCGCCGCCGAAAATGGGTGCGGCCTGTCCTGTTGATTGCGGTGCCGCTGCTGATCGCGCTGATTGCCGGCTATTTCTGGCTCACCTCAGGCCGGTTCGTATCGACTGACAACGCCTATGTGCAGCAGGACAAGGTATCGGTTTCCGCCGATGTCGCGGGCCGCATCGTCGAGGTGGCGGTCAAGGAAAACCAGAAGGTGAAGGCGGGCGATCTGCTCTTCCGCATCGATCCAGCGCCTTATCGCATCGCCGTTGAACAGGCCGATGCCGCAATCGCCAATGCGCAGGTAAACGTCGCCACGCTGCAATCGAGCTATCGTGGCAAGGGCGCCGATATCCAGGCTGCCGAGGATCAGATCGCTGCTGCCAACGAAGATTATGGTCGCCAGGCCGCCCTCATGAAACTGGGCTTCACGACCCGCGCCCGCATGCAGCAGGCCGAACATTTGTTGCAGCAGGCAAAGGCTTCGCTCGCCAACGCCAATGCGGCTGCTGACGAAGCCCGTGCCAAGCTGACGACGGGTGCCGCAGTACCGGGGCAGAATCCGGCGATCGCATCGGCGCGCGTCCAGCGTGACAAAGCTCAGCTCGATCTTTCGCGGACTGCCGTCTTTGCGCCGACGAGCGGGCTCGTCACCCAGTCGGATCGGCTTCAGGTCGGGCAGATGATGCTCACTGGCCTTCCAGCCGTCAGCATCGTCTCCAGTCGTCAGGCGTGGATCGAGGCCAATTTCAAGGAAACCGATCTCAACGCGATGCGCGTCGGCCAGCCGGCGGAGGTGAGTTTCGACGCTTATGGCGGCCTGAAGCTGAAGGGGCATATCCAGTCGATTGGCGCTGGCACCGGCGCCGAATTCTCGGTGCTGCCCGCGCAGAACGCCACTGGCAACTGGGTCAAGGTAACGCAGCGCGTGCCTGTGCGGATCGCCATCGACGAGGCAAGCCCGCGCCCGCTGATCGCCGGGCTCAGCGCAAAAGTCACCATCGACGTCCGTGATTTGGGCGGGCGCGATCATGGCAAGCGCTAGCATCATCGGCGCACCGCCCGTCGACGAAGCCGCGCTCCACACCAGCAACCGCCCGCTGCTGACGCTCGGCGTGATGGCCGCGACGATCATGCAAATTCTCGATTCGACGATCGCCAACGTCGCGCTGCCCAATATGACCGCCTCGCTTGGTGCGACGGCGGATACGATCACCTGGGTGTTGACGAGCTATATCGTCGCGTCCGCAGTCGCCATCCCGATCACTGGCTGGCTCGCTGATCGGATTGGATCGCGCAATCTGTTTCTGATCTCGGTCGTCGGCTTTGTCGCCGCCTCGATGCTGTGCGGTCTTGCGACCAGCCTGCCCGAAATGGTCGGCTTCCGCATCCTGCAGGGGATCGCGGCTGCGTTCATGAACCCGTTGAGCCAGACGGTGATGATGGACATCAACAAGCCCTCGCGGCAGGCGGGTGCGATGGCTGTATGGGGCATGGGCATCATGGTCGGTCCCGTCCTTGGCCCCGTGCTCGGCGGCTATCTGACGGACAATTACGATTGGCGTTGGGTGTTCTATGTCAACGTTCCCGTCGGCATCGCCTGCTTCGCGATTCTGTGGGCGCTCCTCCCAAGCAGGCCGATCGCGAAGCGACAGTTCGATACGTTCGGCTTCTCCTTGCTGGCGATCGCCATCGCCTCGTTCCAGGTGATGTGCGATCGCGGCCAATCGAACGACTGGTTCCAATCGTGGGAAGTGGTGATCGAGGGGCTGGTCGCGCTTGGCGCCGCGGTGATGTTCGTGATCCACATGGTGACGGCGGCGCATCCGATGTTCGATCGTGATCTGCTGCGAAACCGCAATCTCGTGACCGGGCTTGGTTTCATGCTCGTCGTCGGCGTGCTGATGATGGCGACGATGGCGCTGTTGCCGCCAATGCTGCAATCCCTGTTCGGCTATCCTGTGCTCGATACCGGCGTGCTGCTAATGCCGCGCGGGATCGGCATCGTCCTCAGCATGGCGGTTGCGGGCCAACTGGTACAGCGCGGCGTCGATACCCGTTATCTGATCGGCGGCGGGCTCATCATCGCCACCTGGTCGCTGTTCGACATGACGCAGTGGACGCTGGTGATGGGATCGACCCCCTTCATCATTACCGGCTTTATCCAGGGGATCGGCCTGGGGCTGATCTTCATCCCGCTCAACATCACCGCCTTTGCAACCCTGGCGCCGCGTTATCGCACCGAGGCATCGAGCCTGATGAACCTGTGCCGAAACATCGGTGCGTCAGTGGGCATTTCGATGGTGACCGCGATGCTCGCGCGCAACATCCAAACGAATCACATGGAGCTTGGCGAACACATCACCAGCCAGACTTTCGATTCAGTCGATCCAGCGATGAGTTCGCTGCTTGGCTCGGCCGGCGAAACGGTGATGGCGATCATGAACGCAGAGGTAACCCGCCAGGCAGTGATGATCGCCTACCTCGACGATTTCAGACTGATGATGATTTTGACGGCAGCGGCAATTCCGCTGGTGCTGCTGCTCAAGCGCCCCGCCCGGCCCAAGCCCAGCGACGAGCCGATGCACGCGGCGATGGATTGAGCGCCTATTGCGCGCTCTGGTCGCCCCGTTTCTGCGGCGACCACGTTGCTAGACCATGCGACACATGCGACTGTTAACAGGTGGCCAAACCTGCAGTAACTGATGCCGAGTCCGGGCGTGGATTTCGGGCCTTTCTGAAGTCGCTTGGGCCTGGCCTGATCACCGGCGCCGCCGATGACGACCCCAGCGGCATTGGCACACACAGCCAGGTCGGCGCGCAATTCGGCTATGGTCTGGCGTGGACTTTCGTCCTCAGCTTCCCGTTGATGATTGCGATCCAGCAGATCGCCGCCGAGATCGGCAGTGTCACCGGCGCGGGCATCGCCCGCAACCTTCGGCGGCATTATCCGCGCCCGATCCTGTGGTTCATGGTCTCGTTGCTGCTGATCGCCAATATCGTCAATCTCGGCGCCGATCTCAGCGCGATGGGGGCGGCGCTCACGCTGCTCATAGGCGGCAGCGGCGCGCTCTACACCGTGCTGTTCGGCATCCTGTGCATCGTGCTCGAAGTCGGGCTCAGCTATGCGCGCTATTCGGCGATCCTCAAATGGACCACGCTGTCGCTGTTCACCTATGTTGCCGTCGTCGTGGTAGCGCATGTCCCCTGGCCGCACGCGCTCCGCTCGCTCGTGGTGCCAGAAGTGCAGTTCAACGCCGCTTATGCCACCGCCTTCGTCGCCATTCTGGGCACGACGATCAGCCCGTATCTGTTCTTCTGGCAAGCCGGGCAGGAGATCGAGGAACAGCATCGCCGCCATACCAAGCCGCTATGCCTGACCGCGAGCACCGCCGGCCCGGAACTCAGGCGCATTCGTCTCGATACGCTCACCGGCATGGCGTTCAGTACGCTCATCTCGCTGGCGATCGTGTTCGCCACGGCGGCGACGCTGCATGCCAATGGCGTGCGCGATATCACGACGTCGTCGCAGGCCGCCGAGGCGCTCCGCCCGATCGCGGGCCAATTTGCCTTTGTGATGTTTGCCGCCGGCGTCATCGGCACTGGATTGCTGGCAGTGCCGGTGTTGGCTGGATCGGCCGCCTATGCGGTCACCGAGATGGCAGGCGTTGCCGGCAGCCTTGACGCCAAGCCGCTGTCCGCGCGGTTATTCTACGGCACGATCGCAGCGACCACGCTTGCTGGATCGTCGCTGAACGGCATCGGCATCGATCCTGCGCGCGCGCTCTACTGGGCGGCGGTGGTCAACGGCATTCTGGCCGGTCCCTTGATGGTGGTGATGATGCTGATCGTGCGCAATCCGCGCGCGATGGGGCGGTTGACGGTCTCGCGGGGGCAGCTGATTTTCGGTTGGGCAGCGACCGTCGTGATGATCGCTGCCTCGGTGCTTTTCCTCGGGTTCGTGGTTACTGGTTCGGTGTGAATGGTGCTGGTTTAAGGCCATTCCCGATGGCGTTGGGCGCACCGGTCGCTTCAAGCCACGGTAAGCGTCTCGCTCTGGGTGTTTACCGCGCCGGTGCGCTCCAGCTTGCCCCAGCCGACCCACCAGCCGCCCAGTGCTGCGCTGATTGCGCGGAGCACCACCCAGTACATGATCTGGCGATAGACGAAGCGTTGTGCGACCAGCAGCACGAACGGATAGCGCTCCTCGCGTTCGTCCAGCCGGTAGGCGATGCCGCCGCAGATCACGTCGATTGCGGTGAAGATCGTCCAATACGCCGCCATCGCCAGCACATCGGTTTGGGTCTGCGCCCAGCCATGCTGCGACACGCGCGTCGCTGTCGCGAAGATCGAGACGATCAGCGCCAGATCGATAAAGGGGGATATCGCCGCGAACAGAATCTGGAACAGCCACGCCTGCGGCATACCGATCAGCGCCAGTCCACGCGGGCGCCCCTCGCCGATCACCCGGCGATGCTTCCACAGGCATTGCAGCGTTCCGAATGCCCAGCGATAGCGCTGCTTGGCAAGCGAACGAAAGGATTGCGGCGCTTCGGTCCAGGCGACCGCATCGGTATCATATTCCACTCGCCAGCCAGCGCGCTGGATGGCGATCGTCAGGTCCTGATCCTCGGCAAGCGTATCGATTGGATAGCCACCAACGGCATCGAGCGCAGCGCGCCGCCACGCGCCCACCGCACCTGGTACCACGGTGATGGCGTCGAACCGCGATAACGCGCGCCGCTCCAGATTCTGCGCCGTCACATATTCCACTGCCTGCCAGCGGGTGACGAGATTGACGCGGTTTCCAACCTTGGCATTGCCCGCCACCGCGCCGATCGCGGGATCGGCGAACCAGCGCGCGAGCCGGTCGATCGTTGTCGGCTCGAACTGGGTATCGGCATCGAGCGCAATCACGATTTCAGCAGTGGCGATCGCCAACGCGCGATTGAGCGCTGCCGCCTTCCCGCCATTGACAAGCGTCAGCAGCGTCACTCGCTTGTCGTTGGCAAAGGCTTGGGCGACGATCTCGCTTGTTCCGTCGCTCGACCCGTCGTCGACGACGATCACCTGCAGATCGCCATATTCGCTCGCCAGCACACGCCGCACCGATTGTTCGATCACCCGCGCCTCGTTGAAGGCGGGGATGATCACCGATACTGGTGGCGCAAAGCTGCGTTCAGCAGGCGCTGCGCGGCGGCGCCTGCCAAGCGCCAACGCGGCAATAACGACCGCCCGCACGATCCCCAACGTGATCGCCACGACAAACATGATCGCAAAAAGTCGTTCGAGCGCCGCCAGCACCAGAAACACGCCGACATCGGCGCGTACCGCAAGCAGATCGGAGCCCTCGACCTTCGGCATGACCGCAGCCGGGGTCAGCCCCGCCAGCGTCGACACCGGTACGAAGCGGAAACCTTGCGCGCGCAGGCCATCGATAATGCGAGGTAGGGCAGCCACGGTCTCAGCGCGGTTGCCGCCGCCATCATGCAGCAGCACGATGTTGCGCGATATTTCACCATCGGCGGCATTTGCCGAAGCGATCGTCCGCTGAACGATGGCGTCGGCGCCCGGTCGCTTCCAGTCGGCTGGATCGACGTGGAGGCCAACCACCGTATAGCCCTGCTGCTGCGCGACAAGCGCCGGGATCAGTTCATCCGCCGTGGTCGGCTCGGCATCGCCGAAATAGGGGGCGCGGAACAGCCGGGTCGATCGGCCTGTATAGGCCTCGATCAATCGCTGGGTGGCATTCAGCTCGATCTTGGTGACCTGGGCCGAGGCCAGCGCGAGATTGGGATGGGTATAGGTGTGATTGCCCAGCTCATCGCCGTCAACGATCATCCGCTGGAGCAAGCCGGGATTCTGGAGCGCGTTCTCGCCAATCACGAAAAAGGTCGCGGGCACGTGCATGCGTTCCAGGATATCGAGGATCGGCGGCGTCCAATCCGGATCGGGGCCATCATCGAATGTCAGCGCGATCAGCTTTTCGCGGGCGCCGGTGCGGTTGACGACAAAGGGCGTCGGCAATTGGTGATATTGCTCGTCTCGGATCAGCCCGCGCCCGTCAAAGTGCACCGTCCGCGATCCGCTGTGCGGCGTCGCCGTCACCCGCAGGATTTCGCCGATGCCTTCGACATCGGCATTGGTCACCTGATCGAGCCGGGACAGATCGGGTCGACGATTGGTCCGGTAGCTGGCGATTGCGGGCCAAACGCCCGGGTCTTCGCTGCCAAGCCGCCATAGCGCCACCGAATTGACGCCGAGCGCCTGCACCGCGCGCAGTTGGTTCCACGTCGCTGCGGCATCGAGCATCCACACATTGTGATGATGGTCGCCATCCTGATAGCCAAAGCCCGAATTACCGCTGGCGGGATCGAATATGATCTTGGCATCGCTGTCATGCGCGGCCAACCACGCTTCTTCGATCGTCAGTGCGTCAGCCGTGCCGTCGTGCCAATCATAGGCATAGCTGCCGACCGCTGCGATCACGCGGTCCTTGCCAATGGCATGCACTGTCTGGCGCAGCTGATCGACGAACCAGGGCTGCGGCGATATCGGCCCGCTCTCGCCGCCCTGCCAATGGAGGTCATAATCCATCAGGATGATGCGATCGGTGACCGCAGCAAAGGCGCGCGGCGACCAATCGGTATCGCCCACCGGCACCGTCACCAGCACCGACGCATGGAGACGATCGAACGCGACATTGGCTTCTCGCAAAAACTGGCGATAGGCGGGCAGCGACGCGGCGGGCAGCGTTTCGAAATCAAAGACGATCCCGGCATCATGATCCCGCGCGACGATGGCAGACAGCCCGACAATTAGCTTGGCGCGCGCCGCTTTGTCCTTGAGCAGCGCGGTGACGCCGGCGGTGTCCCACACACCCCCTGCGGCATTCTGCACCATTGGCATGATTGCCGGGCGACGTTGCGCGCTGGCAAGGATATGCGCCAGGCGCCCCGTTCTGATCTCCTGCAGCTGGTGCCCCGGGCCAACGACGTTAAGGTTCGACGGCACCAGGATATCGATCGCGCCGATGTGTTTACTCAACGATTGCGCGCTCGCAGGGTCCCACGGCACATAGAAGGCCATCGTGCTCGGCGCATCCCGGCCAGGGCGCCCGGTGCGCGGCAGCCAGTTGCCGAAGCGGTGCCTGATCGCGGAAAGCTGACCGCTAAGCCGCGCTGGTTGCGGCCGTTCGAAATTGAGCGGCAGATCGGCTTGGCTCGGCACGAACACCAGCGTTACGGCAAAAATGATTGCGGCAATCAAGATGAGCGAGACGATGCCGAACAGCCCGCGACCAGTCCACCGCCGGCGATTGCCCGTGGGATCGAAGAAAACTGGTTTTTCCATGATGCGCGCCGGCAACCCGAAAGGGGGTCGAACTTGTTTCGAACTGCCTTTAGCGCAGGGTGATCGGTTGCGGAAGTGGCCGGACACGCAACGAAAAAACTAGTCTCCAGATACGCGCACCGGCCCCAGATCGCCCCGCCCCACGGTTGCGCCAGCCATCCGCATCATCGCATCGAGCGATTTCTTCGCCTGAAGCCGCAAGCCTTCTTCAATCTCGATCCGCGGCGCCAGATCACGCAGCGCAATGTACAGCTTTTCCATCGTGTTGAGCGCCATATAGGGGCAGATGTTGCAATTGCAGTTCCCGTCAGCGCCAGGCGCGCCGATGAAGCGCTTCCCCGGTGACGCTTTTTCCATCTGGTGGATGATATGCGGCTCGGTCGCGACGATCAGCGTGTCGCCCGGCATCTCGTCGGCAAATTTCAGGATGCCGCTCGTCGATCCGACATAGTCGGCATGATCGAGGATGTAGGGCGGGCATTCGGGATGGGCAGCGACCGGCGCACCAGGATGTTGGAGTTGCAGCTTCAGCAATTCCGTCTCGCTAAACGCCTCATGGACGATGCACACGCCCGGCCATAACAGCATTTCACGCCCGGTTTTTCGCGCCAGATACCCGCCCAGATTCTTGTCGGGGCCAAAGATGATCTTCTGTTCAGGCGGAATCTGCGCGAGGATTTTTTCGGCGGAGGACGACGTGACAATCACGTCAGACAGCGCCTTCACCTCGGTCGAGCAGTTGATATAGGTGAGCGCGATGTGATCGGGATGCGCTGCCCGGAATGCGGCGAACTTGTCTGGTGGGCAGCTGTCTTCCAGGCTGCAGCCTGCCTTCAGATCGGGCAGAACGACGATCTTGTCGGGGCTGAGTATCTTCGCTGTCTCGGCCATGAACTTCACGCCGCAAAAGGCGATCACATCGGCATCGGTCGCCTGCGCCTTGCGGCTGAGATCAAGGCTGTCGCCGACGAAATCGGCGATGTCCTGGATTTCGGGCCGTTGGTAATAATGCGCGAGGATGATGGCATTGCGATCCTTGCGAAGCCGATCGATCTCGGCGCGCAGATCGAGCCCGGTCGGGTTTCCGCCAATGCCATTTCGCGCGTCCATGCTTTCACCCTTGCTGCGTCTCCCCTCAGATGGACGTCGCACGCCCCGTGATCAAGGCGCCCGATGGCGGAGGAGCAAATTCTAACGGCGCAACATCTGCGCCGGGCGTGCCGGCTGTGACCGTGCGGTACAGCGCAGCGCCCACCGGACTATAGGTGATTGCCTCAACCAACAGCGTCGATCCGACGATGGTCGCGATACCCCAGAGCCAGGCAGGATGAACCGCACCTGTCCGCCGGCGATCGGCGATGACGCCGATGGCAGGATAGATTAGTACGGCCAGGAAGGTCGCTTCATAGGCCCAGGGGGCGAGCAGCGGCATTGGCAGCAGCCGTCCGAACGCCGGCCCCATCAACAGCGACATCCCGCAATAATGCAACCGGCGATGCCAATCGGTCTGCCGACGCAGCACGACCGCCGCCGCCGTCAATCCACCAAAGGTAAATACCGACATCGGATCGAACACGAGGAACTGGAGCGGCTTGAAGAAAAACGGCACATGGCCAGCGCGCACCATCGCCAAGGTGACCATGCACCCGAGGATGATCATCAGCACGGCCCATCCAGTACCGATCCAGCCCAGCCGCTTGTGGAGGCCAATCGAACCGCGGGCGACCAACGCGTTCTGGAGCACGTAGAGCACGACCCAGCCCATGAAGACGATCGCATGCGCGTGGACAAGTGGCGGCGACAGAAAGCTGGAGCGCCCCATCCCCAATTGCAGCGAAAAGCCCGCAACGACGGTAAGCGCCATCACAATCGCCATCGTCATGAAAAATCGGTCATCCCGCGCGCCCCGCCGTCGCGCGTTCATTGCCATCGTCGCCATGCCACTCCCCCCGAAGCGCTGCAAAAATCAGCTAAATCATAGCGCGAAATTGGTCACTCTGTCGAGCGGCGCCCAACGATTAGAAACACTAATCGGTGCGATTGCCCAACACCTGGTCAAGCGAGCGCGACACGTCCCAATGCTCATCATTGCGCCGCGCTTCGTCGGCATAACGCACCCGGACATTGGCCTGCACGCCGACGGCGGCGAGCGGCAGCGCAAAGCTGCGCTCAACCGCGCGGCGGGTCGCATCGCGCGCGAGTTGCATCGGCACGGTATCACGCGCCTGTTTGAGCAGTTCGATCTGCCCGGCCTTGCGATTGGCGTCGTCCAACGTGGTTTCGACATTGGTGAAGGTCGCCAGCAGGCCAGTGTCGCCATATTCGCGAACCTGATTGAAATCGACCTGGGGCCCGTCGATCTGAACCGGTGGAAGCGTGATCACCAGCGTCCTAGTCTTCGCGTCCCAGCTGACATCGCGCTGCTGCAGCTTGGCGAGATCGACCTCATAGCGGACCATGCCCGGCATGATCAGTGTCCGCTGCGTGCTGAGCCCAAGCCGAGACTGTTTCGACGTGACGACGGCCACGAAGCGCGCAGCAAAGGCGGACAGCTTGTTCTGTTCGCGCAGACCCCGCAGACTGGCGCTCGCGATCGTCACTGGATCGGGATCGAGCCGTGCGGAAACATAGCGGTTGATCCCATAGAAGCCGCCGACCGCGAGCAGCACCAGTATTGCAACCGCGCCCAGAAATTGCAGGAAACACCGCATCAGGAAACCCTCTGCCAGCGTTCGCCCTCGGCAGCTACCAGCCCGCGTCCGCGCAGATCGATCAGATGCGCCAGCACCGATCCGCCAGCCGCAGCGAACAACCGTCTGTCGACGCCAGCGTACATTCGCTCGACCATTTCGGGAACCGTTGCCACGCCGTCATCGATCGTCCGCAAAATCTGTGCCTCCCGCTGGCGGCGATGCGCCAGCAAGCCGCGCAGCAGCTGTTGCGGTTTCTCGACAGGCTCGCCGTGCGCTGGGTAATAGAGCCGTTCGGTGCGCGCCTGGAGTTTTTCCAGGCTCGCCAGGAAATCGGTCATGTCGCCATCGGGCGGCATCACCACCGTTGTTGCCCAGCCCATCACATGGTCACCCGAAAACAGCGCCCCTGCGCCCTCCTGCGCCTCTGGCAGGGCGAAGGCGAGGTGGTTCGATGTGTGTCCCGGTGTCGCGACAGCGGTGAGCGTCCAGCCTGCCCCCGCGACCGAGTCGCCGTCGGCAAGCACGCAATCGGGCGCATAATCGCGATCGAACGCCGCATCGGCGCGCGACCCCATTTCGACGACGAGCGGCGCGCATCCGACGATCGGCGCGCCGGTTAGGGCAGCTAGCGGGCGGCTGCCGGGGCTGTGGTCGCGGTGGGTGTGCGTAATCACGATTGCCGACACGGTGCGCCCGCCGATCGCGCGCATGATCGCATCGATATGCTCGGCATTATCGGGCCCCGGATCGATCACGGCGACGTCGTCAGTGCCAACGATATGCGTTTGCGTGCCTGAAAAGGTGAAAGGCGAAGGATTGGGCGCCAGCACCCGCGCCACCAAAGGCTCGAGCGCGATGCAATCGCCGGTCGGATAATCACCCATCGCCGAGAAATGGCCGCTCGTGCCGCCGATGGCAAGGCCGCCGCGCCCCAAACGCGCCCACGCCCGGCCCGCCAGGCAAGCAAGGCCTGTCGGGTCAGGGAGCGATCAGCCGACCTTGGCGAGACCGGCCTCGATTTCGGCGATCGCCTCGTCAATCGCCTTCAATCCCTCTTGATTGCCCTTGGCGAGCATGGCCCCGCGCGCCGCCTTCAGTCCGTGCAGCGCCTGATGATAAGCGTTGCGCTCGATCTCCTTGGGATTGCCGACCCGGTCCTGCGCTTCCCGCGCAATTTTCTCGATCCGGTTCGTGCATATCAAGATCGTTTGCTTGCCGCTCCGCGTGCCGTGGATCACGGTTTGATGAGGGTTGCCATCCGCCGGGCAATTGGCGGAGCTGATTTCAGGAATTTCGGGCATTAGAACGCGGCGACGATCACCGCTGCCATCCGCGCGCCGCATGATTACCGTGACATGTTCGTCCCGATGACGAGCGTGCGCAGCATCGCTCAAGCTCATCGCGTCGCTTTCATCGGGCGCTTGCGGGGCGGGCGGTGCAGAGGGCGTTTTGGGGAGCGATCCGATCGGCGGCGATGAATTCAACGCCTCCTGTGGGACGCGCGATTGCGGGACCGGCACCGTCTGTGGCGCGGCGACCGCGCTCGGCGCTGCGGCGACGATCGGGCTGATCGGGCTGATCGGGGCAGTTGGACCGGCGCTGACGCCAATTGGCTCATTTGCCCCAGCTCGCATCCGCTCGGCAGCCTGTATGCCGGACGCAGTGAGCCCCAGACCGGCAATTGCCACGCCGATCACGACAACCGCGCCGCCAGCCATCCGTGCCCGCGATTTCTTTCCTTGCGACAACATTTTGAGCCTCCCTTTCAAATCGTTGATGGTGTGGAGATGGCAGGCGGCAGAAATCGCGCCGCCATGAGCCGATTTGACGATTGCGCGACCATAGGCATGCCGAAATGCAGGATCGCGACCAGCCAGCACATGCGCATCGCAGGCCATTTCCTGATCGGCGCGATAGGCACGAAAGGCCCGCCAGGCGATTGGATTGAACCAGTGCAGCCCAAGCATGACCAGCGCGGCCCAGTTGGCGATCAGATCGCCACGAGCATGATGAGTCAGCTCGTGCGCCAGCGCTAGCGTGCGCTCATCGGCGTCATAGCGTTCGGCGAAATCGCTCGGGAAGGCGACGACCTTGCGCCAGATGCCGAACGCCAGCGGCCCGCTCGCGGCGTCGGTCTCGATCACCTCGACCCGATCCTCCACGATCCGGTGCCGCCGTCGCGCCTGCCGCTCCATCCGAAGGCAAAAGCGGCGATAACCGATCAACTGGTAGCCAATGAACAGCAGCGCACCGATCGCCCATAACCCGATAGCCAGCATGATCCAGCTTGGCCCTGTGCCACTCACGACGGGCGGAACGACGATGGCGCGGACAGGCACGTTCGCCATCACCACATCGATATGCGCAACCGCGTGGCTCGTGATCTCGATTGGCAGGTGACGGGGGTTCATGACGCCGAAGATGATGCCGTCGGCCATCGATCGGTCGATCGCGGGCGTAACAAATCCGCTCAAATGCCAGCGGCCGGGCAAGGGCGGCAGCGCCAGCCGCAACAGCGGCAATGCCCATAATGCATAAGCGACACCCGATCCGAACATCCGCCGTACCGGCTTACGGATAACCAGCACTGCCAGCATCAACAGCGAGGTCGCGATCAGCGTCTCGATCAGCCATGTCATCATTGCTTGAGCGCCTTCAGCAGCGCCTCGATCTCGGCAATGTCGTCAGCGCTCAGTTCGTCGCGTTCGGCAAGATGCGCGACGAGCGGGGTCAGCCGCCCCCCGAACAACCGGTCCATCAGTTTCTGCGATTCGCCAGACACATAATCGTCACGCGCGACAAGCGGCCGATACAGATAGCGCCGGCCATCCTCCTCATGCCCGATAACCTTTTTGGCGAGCAGTCGCCCCAAGAGCGTCTTGACGGTGTTGGCGCTCCAATCACGCTCCGGCCCGATCCGCTCGGCCACATCCTGCGCCGATAGCGGCGCCTGATCCCACAGCACTTCCATGACGAGATGTTCGGCATCGCTGATTCGTTCGGCCACTTTCACCTCCTGATTACATCTGTAATCGCATCGATTACGGTAGTAGTCAACACTGGCGAACGAGCGCTCCCGGAGGGCGATGACATCTCGTTGAATCGCTCCCCTTTTCGTTCGCTTCGAACACAGTCGAGAAACAGCTGCGCAGCGCCTAGGGCCCGTTTCTCGACGATGCGCGAAACGACCGGGTCGGCGTAAGGTCATCAAACTATAGTGTCGGGAAAGCTTACACTTGGGCAGAGGTGATCGAAATCATTTACCATAGGAGATAGCGAAATTACGTGATTCCTGGCGTTTGGCACGCTCGCTGCATTGGTCTGGGCACGCCGAACGGCAACGTTTCAGCAGGGCGGATCGACCAGCTTTTTTCCGGTCTCGCGTCGATCCGCCCGCCCCGGCCTCACCCTCACTCAGACGGCCGCCATCGCCTTTGGATTACCGCTGACCCGTGCATGCAGCCCGCTCGTATAGTCGCTTAGTCAGCCGCCCACATCAGCGTCACATTTGCAGCGGCCGCCCGATGCAAAATAGCTTTGCGTCAGATCACAATGGATCAGAGGGATAACCGATCCTGCGCCGGCATCGCGTTCGCCGATATCCCCCACGATGAGGAGGCCCGCCGCGACAATCAGCGCGCGCTGACAAGTCCCTTTTCCTCAAACAGCTGCGCGAGCTCGCCCGAGTCGAACATTTCCATCATGATATCCGAACCGCCGACGAATTCGCCCTTCACATAGAGCTGCGGGATCGTTGGCCAATCCGAAAACGCCTTGATCCCCTGCCGCACGCCCTGGTCTTGCAGCACGTCGACGCTGCCGAATTCAACGTTGAGGTGATTGAGAATCGCGACCGCCTTGCTTGAAAAACCGCATTGCGGAAACAGCGGGCTGCCCTTCATGAACAACAGAACGTCGTTGCTGGTTACCATCTCGCCGATGCGGGCATTGGTATCGTCGGTCATCTTCTTTTCCTCTTTATTGCGGCACGCCGGTGGTGAGCTGAAGCGCGTGGAGCACGCCCCCCATTCGTCCACCCAGCGCTGCATAAACTGCCTGATGCTGCTTGATCCGCGGCATGCCGCGAAAGCTCTCGCTCGTCACCCGCGCGGCATAATGATCGCCGTCACCGGCCAGATCGGTAATCTCGATATCGGCATCGGGAATCCCGGCGCGGATCAATGCTTCAATCTCGATCGCTGGCATCGCCATGATGTCAGTTCGATTCCATCAACTGGCGGCGTGCCTCGTTCATGTTCTCGTCGAGCGCACGGCGGATCGTCGCATCGTCGATCTCCACACCGGCGGCGATCAAGTCACCGTGGATCTTGCGGACGACATCCTCGTCGCCCACTTCCTCGAAATCGGCCTGCACGACGGCGCGGGCATAGCCCTCCGCCTCTTCGACGGTCAGCTTCATCAGACCTGCCGCCCATTGCCCGACCAGCCTGTTTCGTCGGGCCGTCACGCGAAACGCCATGTCTTCGTCGCGCGCATATTTCGCCTCGAACGCGCGTTCGCGGTCGTCAAAACTGGTCATTTGCCGCTATTCCCGAACTGAGCCATCCTACAGTGAAGATAGGGAAGCTGCCGCGCCAACGCAACGTTTGGCTGTGAGCTGGTACCTATTCGGCGACGCGGACCACCAACTTGCCGATTGCCCCGCGCGCCGCCATTTTGGCGATCGCCTTGCCGCCATCTTCGAAAGCGAAGACGTCGGTTACCAGCGGATTGATCGCGCCTTCCTTCCACAATCGGAACAGCCGTTCGACATGCGCCTGATTGGCTTTGGGATCACGGGCGGCAAAGGCACCCCAGAATACGCCGCAGACATCACAGCTTTTGAGGAGCGTCAGGTTCAGCGGCAAGCGGGGAATGCCGGCTGGAAAACCGACGACGAGATAACGCCCCTCCCACGCGATCGATCGCAGCGCCGGCTCTGCATAGTCCCCGCCAACCGGATCGTAGATCACATCGGCGCCACCCGGCCCAAGCACTGCCTTGAATTGTTCGGCCAGCGCCTTTGACTGATCCTTGTCGAATGGCGCCCGGCCATAGACGATCGTCTCGTCCGCCCCGGCGTCGCGGCACACCGCCGCTTTTTCTTCGGACGAAACGGCAGCGATCACCTGCGCGCCAAATGCCTTGCCAAGTTCCACTGCCGCCAGTCCGACGCCGCCTGCAGCGCCAAGCACCAGCAATGTCTGTCCCTCGGCCAAATGCCCGCGATCGAGCAGGGCGTGGATCGTCGTTCCGTACGTGAGGATCAGCGCCGATCCTTCCTCAAAGCTGCGTCCCGCGGGCAGCCGGTATAATCGGTTGGCGTCGACGACGATCTTTTCGACCAGACCGCCATGGCCCACAGTGCCGAGTACGCGATCACCCACGACCCATTCGGTAACGCCCTCGCCCACCGCCTCGACGACGCCCGCCATTTCGCCGCCCGGCGCGAACGGGCGCTGCGGCTTGAACTGATATTTGTCCTCGATGATCAGCACGTCGGGATAGTTGATCGAGCAGGCTTTTACCGCGACCAGCACCTGACCCTTACCAGCAACGGGATCGGCGATCGTTTCGATGGTCAGCGTTTCAGGGCCGCCAGGTGCCGTCGAAAGCAATGCGCGCATCTTGCCGTCTCCCAATCAACGCGTCACGGCATCCCCGCGCGCTTTTCGAACTTGGGATATTCCTTGCCGCGCGGGGGGCGCCTAGTCCACCCCTCTGCAGCGCAGCTTATTCAGCGGCGGCGGGAAAGGTGGGCAGCTTGGCGATATCGCGCGGATCATGCTGGATGATCACGGTTGCCTTCAAATTCTTCGCCAACCCCTTGAACCGCGCCAGCGACGCGAGCGTATCGGCGCGGTTGGTGTTGAAGCCGGGAACGCCGTCATTGTTATAATTCTCTTGGAAATGGGCGAGATCGCCCGTCAACAACACATTGCCCATCGCGCCCAGTTTGACGAGCAGGCTGTGGTGGCCCGGCGTGTGGCCAGGCGTGTCGAGCATTGTCACGCTGCCGTCGCCAAACACATCCTTGTCGCCGCTGACCGGGATCGACTTGCCAGGGCCGCCGATCCAGTTCTTCAGTGCTGTCGGGTTGGCGCCATTGGTTGGCGGCGTCGCGCTGAGAGAATCGAAATCGCCATTGCCAATCATCAAGGTAGCGCCCGGAAAATCCGCCGCCTGCCCGATATGGTCATAATGATAATGGCTGATCCCGATCATGCCGATCTGGTCGGGCTTCACGCCGATCTCGGCAAGCTGCTCGACTACCGTCCGGGTGATCGTGGCGCCGCCCGTCTTGGGGTCGATCTTGGCGCCTTTCAGGCTCGCCGAAAGGCCGGTATCCCAAATCATATAAGCGTCACCGTGCTTGATCAGATAGCAGCTTGCGGTCAACGGCATGCTCTTGCCGGTATAGGCGCGGGTGTCCGAAAACACGTTGAGGTCTGTGATCAGGGTCGATCCGCAATCGAGCCGCCACAGCTTCACAGCGCCAGCCGGCTGCCCGCTCGCCGCGATCGCACAAACACCGCTCAATACGGTGCCAACCACCAACGCCACCAATGCTCGTTTCATCGTCTTCCCCCGCGCCAGCACC
Organism: Sphingomonadales bacterium; assembly: GCA_038315875.1. Taxonomy (GTDB): domain Bacteria; phylum Pseudomonadota; class Alphaproteobacteria; order Sphingomonadales; family Sphingomonadaceae; genus Sphingomonas. The sequence continues at coordinate 28,497 of JBBQAG010000024.1, forward strand.
GCTCGTTTCCGCTTGCTCGAAGTCGCGGCGGCGCCCTTTCAACTGCTTAGGGAAACCGCGCGCTGCGCGAAAGAGGGCATACCGCACGACCGACGATTAAAGTGCGCTCATACGGCACAATCCACAGCGACGGCGGGCGAGACATAGCCCGGATCATGCGCGACCGGCACCGGCGTGCCATCCCGGAGCGCGGCGAGCATGCTCGCGAAATCGGTGCCGCAACGAAACCCCAAAACCCGTTCGGCGCGCGATGCATCATAGATCCGGTCGATCGATGTCGGCAGCGCCCAGCCCCGTTTGACATAAAGTGCGGCGGCATCGGGGAAATAGCGCGAGACAACCGCCGCCGCGTCCGCCTTGAGTTCGGCAACATCGGTGGGGGCAAACGGCGTTGGCGCGGACAGGATCAACGTATCAAAGCCGATCGCCGGTGCCCGATCGAGCGCCAAGACATGCGCATCGGCGGCATCCTCGACGGTTAGGCGGCGGTTGAGCAATTCGTTCGCCTTGAGGTTCTCCCCCGATGGTACGGCATGGGTGTCGTCATCTTCGGGAAAGAAGCGCCCGGTCCGCAAAACAAGGCATGCCAACCCCCGCTCCTGATGGAACAGGCGGCATAGATG
>JBBQAG010000071.1:0-12477 GCA_038315875.1 Sphingomonadales bacterium
AACCCAAGCGTCCGCTCGCCGAGAATGCGGATGAAGCCCTTTGGGCCGCCGCGGTGCTGGGCATAGGGTTGGCCCGTGGCGCTCGCGGTCACGAGATAGGCGCTGTTGGCGGCTGCCAGCGCCTCGATCAGGCGCTCATCGATATCGGTGCGAAAACCACCCTGCGCCTCCATCCGGGCATAGGCGTCGCGTGAGCCGCGTCGAGTCTGTACCGCCTTGACCGCAGTCGAGAAGGCGATGTCGCTGGAAGGTGCGTTCATGCGTGGATACCCAATGGCGAGCGCGCCGCGCTGGCCCACGCACGCAGCCATGCAGCTGGGTACAGGCTGTTCGACCACCTTGTGGCAATGCTGGGCATCGGAACTTCCTTTCGCAACGAACAAGGCCAGGCACAGGCCATGTCCGTTGCGGTAAGGATAAGCATTGCCGCATCACTGTCCTAGCCCTCAATCGGGCAAGGCACCCTTGCACAATATGGAATACCGAAGCCTGGTTCATCCCCCGCGCCGGTGAGCGCGGGACGGCTGACGTTCGGCGCCCGTCGATGACGCGGCGGCATTATGCCAGAGTGCGGACCTTCGGCTCCCGATCCCAATAGCGCTTGCCTGCGGCAGCGATGAAATCGCCAAGACCAGTGACGCCCTCATCGGGCTCGACACCTGCCCGCTCCAGCAAGGGCTTGGCGCCATCGTTATGGCCGATTGCCTTCAGATGGCCGAAGGCGTCCATTACCCACTGTACCGCCGCACCGTCCTTTACGAGCATCTTGGCGGCATCGGCAGAAAGGATCACCGCGCATGCATCGACCGTTACCGATGGCTGACCGGCGAGCTGGGCATCGGCGGGGATCGCATCGCCACCCTTCAGCTTCACCTTGCCGACCTTCGGCGCGATCAGCATTGGATGCGCGCCGGCCTTCTTCACCGCTTGCTGCATCGACGAGACCTCGGCTGCGTCCGATCCATCGGCGATCAGGATGCCGACAACCCGGCCTTTGAGCGTCCCCTTGTCCATCGGCCCGTTGATCAGCCGCAGTGCCGGCGACACGTCCCGGTCGAGCACCGGCATGTTGGTTGCGCTCGCTTTGGGCAGGTCCATCGCCAGCCCATCGGCGACGCGCTTGGCGAGCTCCTCGTCGATATTGCGCAGATTGGCCAGCACCTGCAGCCGGACATGCGCGAGCGACACCTTTGAAAGTTCGAACACCAGGGCCGATGCCATATGGGCCTGCTCGGCCGGGTCCTGCGAGCGGAAGAACAGCCGCGCCTGGCTGTAATGATCGCCAAACTTTTCGGCGCGAACGCGCAATTTGTTGCCGTCTTCCTTCGCCTCGAAGCTTTTGTAGCCATCATCGCTTTCGCGCGCGCCGGCCGGCTCGCCCGCCTTGGCGAGGCTGTTTGGCTCATAATTCGCGCGGCCCTTGAACTGCTGCATCTGCATATGCCCGTCACGCTGCTGGTTCATGAACGGGCAGCCGGCTGGCTGATTCTTGGGCTGATTAATGGGGATTTGCGCGAAATTCACGCCGCCCAATCGCGAAAGCTGCGTGTCGAGATAGCTGAACAAGCGGCCCTGGAGCAGCGGATCGTTCGAATGATCGATTCCCGGCACGACATGGCTGGGGCAGAAGGCGACCTGTTCGGTTTCGGCGAAGAAATTATCGGGATAGCGATCGAGCACCATCCGTCCGACGATCCTCACTGGAATATCTTCCTCAGGGATCAGCTTGGTCGCGTCGAGCACATCATAATCCTGTGCATTCGCGAAATCCTCGTCGAACAATTGCAGGCCCAGTTCCCATTCGGGGAAATCGCCGCGTCCGATCCGCTCGAACAGATCACGGCGGTGGAAATCGGGATCGGCGCCAGCTATCTTCACCGTCTCGTCCCAGATCGTCGATTGCACGCCGTATTTTGGCTTCCAGTGGAATTTGACGAAGGTCGATTTGCCTTCCTTGCTGACCAGCCGGAAAGTGTGGATCCCGAACCCTTCCATGAAGGCCAGGCTGCGCGGCAGCGTGCGATCGGACATCGCCCACATGATCATGTGCGACGCCTCGGGCATCAGGCCGATGAAATCCCAGAAGGTGTCGTGCGCCGTCGCTGCCTGCGGGAAACCGCGATCGGCCTCCATCTTGGCGGCGTGAATAAGGTCAGGAAACTTGATCGCATCCTGGATGAAGAACACCGGGATGTTATTCCCGACGAGATCCCAATTGCCTTCCTTGGTGTAGAATTTGACCGCGAAGCCCCGCACATCGCGCGGGGTATCCACCGATCCAGCGCCGCCTGCGACGGTGGAGAAGCGCGCAAACACCGGCGTTTTCTCGCCAACGCGCAGAAAGATATCAGCGCGGGTAATGTCGGCGAGCGATTCAGTCAGCTCGAAATAGCCATGCGCCGCACTGCCGCGGGCATGGACGATGCGCTCGGGAATCCGCTCGTGGTCGAAATGGTTCATCTTCTCGCGATAGACATGGTCCTCGAGCAGCACCGGCCCGCGCGCGTTAGCCTTTAGCTGATCCTGGTTATCGCTGATCGGCATGCCCTGATTGGTCGTCAGCACGGGATGGGCATCATCGGCCTTTTGATGGGTTTCGCCGCCGTGGCCGGCGTTGAGGCCCGGGTCTTTCCGCTGTGCCATGAAGTCGCTCCTTGGATGTATTTGGATCAGGATTGATGTGGCGAACGCGCGGCACCGCGATTTGGCGCCGTTGAACGGGGATATTTTTTCGACCCGCGCTCAACGCTTTGGCTACATCGAGGGAATCCCCAGGTCTCTCAGCCGGCATGGCAGTTGAACAATTATGTTGGCGAATAGCCGGGAGCGAAGATCGAGCTGGCGTGTTGAGCGCCGTAGGCGTGGGCGGCACGAAAGCCGGTCCAATGGATATCCTCAAGTAACAAGGTTGGGCGGCGGGAATGAGCGCAATCGCAGGGTGGATCGCCCCTATCGCCACGATGATCGCGGCGATCATGACCGCAATCAATCTTGGTCCAAGGATCACCGGCTGGGGGTTTGTCGTCTTTACGATCGGCTCGTTGGCCTGGATCAGCGTGGCGATCGGCACAGATCAGCAGAATCTGCTCTGGACCAACGGCTTCCTCACGCTCGTCAATGGCGTCGGCATCTGGCGCTGGCTTGGCCGGCAAGCGCGCTATCAGGATGGCGGAGAGGCTGCCGCTGCCCGCAGCAAGCATGAACCTGTGGCGACGCTGTTTTCGGTCAGCGCCCTTTCCGACGCACCGCTTCTGGACAAGGACGGTGAGACCCTGGGCTTGGTTGTCGATGCCATGGCGCGCTGCAGCGAAAACGATCTGGCTTATGTCGTCATCCGTTGCGGCGGCATTGGTGGCGTGGGCGAAGAACTGCACGCGTTGGATCCAAGGTTCATCCGTTTCAGCCCCGATGGCGTGTCCTGCTTGCTGACAAAGGTAGAGATTGCGGCGCTACCGGCGATCGAGCCCGGTAACTGGCCGGCGGCGGTTGCGGCCTAGACTAGTGCATCGCCGAACGAACGCCGCTTCCGCACGTCAAACCTGATGAGAGACCGGCGGATCCGTGCGTGTTCGTTTCGCCAGCACCATGGTTGTCATGTAAATCAGGGCGACGGCTATATAGCCTGTGAGCAGGGCCTGCCCGGGCAATGTATAGCGCAGGAGTGGAATGCCGACGGCGCTTGTCGCCAGGAAATATCCGAACAACAGCCAGGCAGTCAGATGAAACAACCTCGTTGTTCGGTTTTGCCACGTTCGCCAAAATCCAATCGCCGTCATCGCAAAAAAAACGAATTGGAGGGCGATCAGCACTGGTTCCTGCCGCAGCGTGAAGGTGCCATAGAACGCGCGCAGCACCTTTACGCTTAGCAGCCGCAGCTCCATCCAAGGCGAAAACGCGTAATCCCCGCTTGCGGCGCGGCTGGCGACATAATCCCGCAAGGCATCGCTCCACAGCCATGAACTGGCTGGAACGGATCGAAGTATCTCACTGTAAGAAAGCCGCAGTAGATCGGCTCCCGTCGACGCCACCGGGACGAAACGCCCAGTCTCTTGATAGATCGTCCAAACCCATGGTGAAACGACCAGATAGGGGATCAGGACCGTTGCTGCGGCGGATAGCAGCAGCGGCGCCTTGTTCGGCGATATCAGCAATCGCTCTCCGATCAGCACCGCCAGGAACACGACTGGAAGAAACAGCCCCGCCTGGCGGACGTAGATCGCCAGTCCAAGGCAGACAGCGATGCCAGCAGCACGCATCAAGCTTGGTCGGAGCGCAACCTGCAATAGGATCGCGACAAAGACGATCGCGAGGAACGGGTTTTCCGAGTTCGGTTGCTTGGTCAGGAACAGCGCCGGTGGATAGACCATCCAGATCAGGCTCCCAACGACCGCGGCGGCCCGATCGCGTAGTCCAATCCGAAGAATAAAGTAGAGAAGGAGAGCGTTCACCAACGCGAAAAAGCTGGTCATCACCGCAAACGCCGCGCTGTGACGAATGCTGATGAGATTGGCCAAGCCAATCACCTGCGACAGAATTACCGAATAGCCCGGAGGAAACCGGGTGATGAGGATGCCGCCGCCTCGTTGAACGGGCGCTGGCGACACTGCGGACATGTCGAAATAATGCGCTGCCACCAAGCTGGTGCCCGATGCCAGCCGCTGCGCGATCGGGTAATAGAAATCGCGAAAGTCCGAGCTGTCATTGCCCTGGAGGCTGGCCGGCAAAAGCGTGACGAGAGCGATCTGAACCAACAGGAAGCCACCGATCAGGATGGCCAGATCTGGCATCAGGCTGACGAGTTGGCGGCGTATCAAGGCGCGAACCTCCCCAATGCGGCACTAACGGTCTGGGAGAACAGCGCACCATAACTCCCAAGTCCTGCGATCTTCGTCGGCGTCGGTTGCCCTTTGGGATAGACCCGGCGAACCGGTACGTCGCAAACCCGCATGCCGATTTGGCCGGCGCGGACGGTAAGATAAAAGAGCAACTCATAGTTCACGAAGATATCGCGAAACGGCAGGACGCGCGGATCGCGCAGATAGCGAGCGGAATAGCCGCGAAACCCGTTTGTGGTGTCGGTGAAACGATGCCTGCCAGCCATGCTCAGCAGTGGCGCATGGATCAGCCGATTGGCGATCGTTCGTCTCAGGGGGGTGTTCCGGCTCTCGCCGCCGGGCAAGTATCGCGAGCCCTGCGCGTAATCGCACCCGCCCTCGAGGCAGCTGACCATCGCGGCGATCCCTTCGACGCCATCCTTGTCATTGCCGTCCATCGTGACGATGCCGTCATATCCCTGCAACAGGCACCACGCGTAAGCCATTCTCAGTTGGGCACTCAGCCGCCCAGGCCCGCACTTGGTCAGCACCGCCCGCACTCCCGTTTCGTCGAGGATCGCAGGGTCGAGCGCGGCATCGTCCGAGCCTCCGTCTGCGATCACGATATCCACGCGCGGCGCGTGCAGGCAAATGCTGCGAAGCTGTCGCCGGATGCGGTCGCCCTCATTCAAGATCGGGATGACCAGCGCGTAAGCGTGTTCTTTCGGTCGCAGCATGTCTTCCCGAAATTCTGGAAGCTGCCAATCCCGCTGGTCTTGACCTGAACCAGGGAGATTTTCGCTCATGTCAGCGACCAGTCCCTTCATGCCACCGGCGCAAAAAGGCGACCGAGATTTGCGTCGGCAAATTCGGGTACGGTCTGGCGAACGAGCGCGAACAGATCAAAGACATTGTCGATCTTGCCGCCGAGGATCGAGATCAGCCGGCTGTCTTGAGGCTGGCGGTGAAACAGGATCGGCCGGCCATCATCGACCTCATTCTTTGTCAGCACCGTTTTCACCTCGTACATCGATCGCCGATGAACTGCTCCGGCAATGCATGGCAAATAGCGCTGCGCGTCGTTGATCATGTAGCGGATATGCGATTCGACGGGGTGATCTTTCGGGCTGCGATCGACCATGCTGTCGCCGTCGTTCCAGGCGGCGTGCGGCGTGTAGCGCACATGGGTAAGCGAATGCAGTCCGTCGGCGGGGAACGGCATCACGGAAAAAAAGGGTCCGTCCATGACGGTTACGCCCAATCCGACGAGTTCGTCCGGCGGCTCGATCAGCGCGATTTCGGCCATTTCATGCTTGAGCGGCGCTGGCGGGCAATTGGCCAGCGACAGCAGCTCGTTGAGTGCAGAATAGGTGGTGTTGAAGGCGTAGCGTGCTGTCAATGTGCCTGCGTCAGCCACCCTTGCGTTCACGCGATCCGATTGGACATCCAGGCGATCGACCTTCGAATTCAGGCGGACATCGACGCCGGCGTCTCGCAGGCGATCCGTCAGAATGCGGCGCAGCGCGACGTAATCGAAAACCGCTTCGCCACAGGCGAACACCGCCTCGATCCGGTCCATGTCGAACAGCGCCACATCGCGCGCTGCGGCAGGCTCGATCGGCGCGCCGAGATCGCGGAACATGCGGTAAAATCGCTTCGCGGAAACCTGCGAGTGTGACCGGGCGATCGCGTACAGCATGCGCCCATCGCCCACCACCGCATCCGAGAAATGTTCGATGAACTTCTGGTGCAGCGTCATCGACTTGACGGCGGTGAGTGCCGAGCGAGGATAATGAAAACCCGTGTGTATACGGGCCTGGTTCACCCGCGACGCCCGATCCATCAATGCATCCCCGGCCTCCAGCAGCAGCACCCGGCCCGGAAGGGAACTCATCAGCAGCGCCAGGCAACAGCCGTAGAACCCGCCGCCGATGACGACATAATCGACCTTCTCGTCGGCCTGTCTCAACGCGGCTGATCACAGGGCGCGCGGCCTGCCATATCAGTGCACCTCGACATTCAGTTCCTCGGCAACTTCCGCGAATAGATCAATACTATTGGATTCGGTCACCAGCGCGTCATCGCCCGGAAGTCGCAGGCGACCGATCAGATTCTGCATCCCAAGGCTGAGCCCGAGAATCGCGATGCCGAGGAAGAAGGCGATCATGCTGAGCACCGCCGACAGTGTGAGCCATCCGGGCTGGATTTTGTCCAGGATCAGCCACGCACCAACGGCGTAGAAAAGATAACCGATCGCCAGCAGCACAAGCGCGCCGGCCATGACGCTGACGGTCGTTAGCAGCCTTGGGGCGAAATTGATCAGCAGCCGTTCGATCAAGCCCAGCCGCTCACCCAGATTTCGGAGCAGGGACTGCGGTGCAAGCCGGTCGTCGGCAATCTCGAAGCCGACCTCGTCGTTGCGAGTACGTGGCGGAAAGCGCAGTGCCAGCGCACAATCGGCATGAGCCAGAATCTCGTTCAATCGCGTGCGCGACACCGCCATCGTCTGGAGATCACGTACGTTGAGATCAAAACCGGCAATGCGCCCCAACCCTGCCAGAACATTGGCCAACAGACGGTCGATCAGTCCCGACTTCGATCGCGCACCCTTGATCGTGCGCCCTTCGTCGATGCAGCGCTCGATCATGCGCACGATATCGAGATGGCGCGTTTCGTCGAGCGATGCAGAGAGCACGACATCGCCGATTGCTTCGTTCGCCGCGATCACGCGTTTGCGGTAGGTGCCAGGCCGCGTGCCGATCGAAAACAGCCGAAGGTTTCGGATATCAGCGAGGAGGGGCCGAAAATCGGCCACCATCTCCGTCGGGACGACGATGATCATTTCCCAAAAGCTGAAACGCTGTTCGACGTGTTTTGCACAATCGCGGAGCATGGCGAATGCGGGTTCAGTCGCCTCTACATCCGCAAAGCAGAGCGACACGAGCGCGTCCCGCCGCTGGAGCTCAGTGCCTGCCATAAGAATGCCCAAAGTCGCCGCCGATATCCGCCGCCGCCCAGGCTTCGGCCAGCAGACCAAGGCAATTGGCGACCCCGCCAAGACCGGCGGGATGCGGCTTCATCTCGATTGAGACGGATTTGCGATAATCTGCTGCTTTCAGCGCCCGAAGAATTGGCTCGACGCCCGCTGTAGACGCAGGCGCGGGAGCAAGCCACGGTTCGCTGATATGGACGTGGTTGATGCGCTCGATCCGATCCGTTGGGAAGTTTTCGCCACTCAACCTGAGCGCCCCGACGTCCAGATTGACGGCGAGGGCAGGATGCGCGGCCTTGACCACAAATGCATGCGCTTCTTCAAACGTGTTGAGGAAATTGGTGTCATACGCCTCTGGACAATGCTCGAATGCGATCACGGTGCCCGCCGCGGCAGCCCGATCGGCGAGACGTGCGAACACCTCCAAGGCGATTTCCTCGGCTTGGTCCGGCGTAAACTCCGGTGGGATCCGACGTTGCTTGGGTGAACCAAAGACGAGATTGGGTATCCCCAGCCGCTCGGCGAGCACGATCGAGCGGGTCATTTGACGCACAAAAGCGGCGCGTTCATGCGGGGTGCCGAACAGCGATGTGCCGACCGAGCCGTAAAGAAGCGATTGCATCGATACCAGCCGCAGCCCGGCTGCAGCGACGGTCTCGCGCACCAGCCTGACGTCTTCCATCGGCGGGTCAAACGGATCGTCTGCTGATGCGAAAAGCAGCCCCGGCGCGACCTCCAAGCCCGAAACGCCCCACCGCGACAACAGCGCCAGCGCATCCGCATGCTCGTGCGGCGCCCAGGCAATGTTCGACATCGCGGGCGTCATCGGTGCGCGTCCTCGCGCCCTGCAAAAGCTTCCAGTTCATCGAGCGTCGTTGCCGCATCGCCGATATAGCGGTCGTCCCGCTGCCATAATGCACCGTGGATGGTTTGAATGTCTTCGCGGTGCACCCCGGCATTGCTCTGCCACATCGAAGATCCTCGCAGCCGTTGGTTGATCTCGCTGGCAGCAAGCGGTTCTGGAACCAGGTGGATCGTGTTAATGCCGGCGTCGATCACCTTTTGAATGTCAGCCCAGAGATGCGCGACATTACAGAATTGAAACGTCGACTCGGGATGGTGGAGGCCGATTGCCGCGGCCCCGCTCTGAAGCGCGGCAGCCTCCAGCGCGCCTCTATGCTCGGACCCAGCGAGCCGGTGCCGGTCGATATGAAAGAAACCGTCTCGGAAATCATATAGCGCGGCAACGATCGGCGCGAGCGCTGGGCCCGCGGCATCATGAAGGGCGGCGTAACGGGCCTCGCTCAAGAAAGTCGGCAGCGGGTTCATGATGTCGAATATGAAGTTCTTCTTCAGCCCACAACCGAATAGCGAGGGTAATCGGACAATCAGGCAGTTGGGGAATGTCGATAGGCAGAACGCCTCGAGCATATGACGGTGGCGACCATAGGCCAGATCCTCCCTGAAATTTGTCGTCGACTCGTCGGCACGGCAATCGAAACTGGCGATCGCGGCGATGGTGGAGATGAGAATGAAGCGATCCGCGCGTGCCTTGCCCAGCCAATGCATTAGGTCCTCGATCGCGTCCCGGTCGGCCTGGGCGTTTTTGTTCGCCTCGACCATCGAACCCGGCGCTGCAGCGCAGATCAGCGTATCGAAGCTGGCATCAGCGAGGGTCGCTATGTTTGCACGATTGAAGCGGCCGCAAAATTGATGTTGTCGATCAAGCGCCTGACCGACGAATCCGGTATATCCGACCAGTCCCTCCATCAACGCCCCATATCAGTCACGGATTGCATGACAATAGCGGGCTGGCTGGCCTCGTACTGGGCTCGCGCCGAGCGAGTGTTATTCAAATCGGGCAAAGAATCACCCCCATCGGTCGCTTCGACGAAATCTTGTTGACCGCAATGGCGGCACGTTCTCTCCTCCGGCTTGATAAAAACCGGCGGTCGTTCAACCCGGTAAAGCACAAAGCGGGGAGGTGGGCAGATGACCGAATGGAATTATGGCGACATCCTTGATGGCGTCGCCACGGTCATCCCGCCGGAGACACCGGCATATATCCACGGCGACAAGATAACGTCATGGGGCGAAGCTACTACGCGGTCCAACCGGCTGGCGCGGGCGCTAGTGGCGCGTGGCGCCGCACCGGGTGACAAGGTCGCCTTCTATATGACCAACCGATCCGAATATTGCGATCTGCTCGCCGCCTGCTTCAAGGGACGACTGGTCCATGCCAACGTCAATTATCGCTACACACCCGAGGAGGTGCTCTACATCATTGACGATTCTGACGCGCAGACGGTTGTTTATGGGCGGGAATTTCGGGGAAACATCGATGCCATCCGCTCGCGCCTGAACAAGGTGAAGACGTTCATCGAAGTCGGCGAGGGGAACGACTGGGCCGAAAGTTTTGAATCGCTGTGCGCGGATGGCGATGGCACCCCGCTTGGGATTGAACGCAGCGGCGATGACATGATGTTTGTCTATACCGGTGGGACAACCGGGCTGCCCAAGGGCGTGATGTGGACCCAGCATGACCTGAAGATGATGGCGATCATCGCTGCCTCGGTGCTTGGTCCCGCGCCATCGACGATGGAGGCGTTGCTGTTGGCAATGCGCGGCACCGGGCCAGGACCGGCATCGCTGATCGCCCCGCCATTGATGCATGCGACGGGGCTCATTTCTGCGATTACGGCGATGCTGGCAGGGGGCACGGTCATCACGCTCGAGAAGCCGAGTTATGATCCAATTGAACTGCTTGATGCGATCGACCGATGGAAGCCGCTCACCTTGGTGATCGTCGGCGATCCCTTCGCTCGTCCCATTGTTGAGGCGCTGGAGCGCGAGCCCGCGCGCTGGGATGTGCGCAGTATCGCGCGCATTCTCTCGTCGGGGGTGATGTGGAGCGTCGAGGTAAAGCGCGCCTTGCTGCGCCATATGCCGCAGGCCGTGCTTGCCGATGCGTTTTCCTCATCGGAGGCCATGGGGCTTGGCACCTCGCTGATGACGGCAGCGGGCGAGATGCCAACCGCAAAGTTCGTGGTCACAGAACGAACGCGCGTCTTCGATGAACATGACCAGCCAGTGCTCCCCGGCTCGGGCGTCAAGGGAATGGTGGCGGTTGGGCCACCGGTGCCGATCGGCTATTACAAGGACCCGGAGAAGACCGCGCGGACCTTTCGAATGATCGGTGGAGTGCGTTATTCAATCCCCGGCGACTGGTGCATTGTCGAGGCAGACGGATCGATGGCGCTCCTGGGCCGGGGGAGCGCCTGCATCAATACCGCAGGCGAAAAGGTGTTTCCCGAAGAGGTTGAAGAGGCGTTGAAGACGCACCCGGCTGTGATGGATGCGCTCGTCATCGGGCTGCCTGATCCAAAATGGGGCCAGTCGGTCAATGCAGTTATTACCCTGCACCTGGGCGCGGTCTTCGACGAGCCCGGCCTGATCGCTCATGTCCGCAGCCAGCTTGCCGCTTACAAAGCGCCCAAAAGGATCGTCACCGGCGAGGTCAATCTGCGGGCGCCCAATGGCAAGGCCGATTACAAATCTGCGACCGATTTTGCCAGCACCATGCTGATCGGCTGAAGCCCCGTGCGATCGGTGATCACCACACGGTGAAGAGGATCGTTCCGTCGATAAACGCGGCGCTCGCGCTCAAATTCGTGCAGCATCGCGGCAGATTGAACGCGATGAAGCGATCAGCGGCGACCCAAGGCGTTTTGGTGACCCCTACGGGCACAGTTCTGAAATCCCAGTCACCATCAGAACGTCTCAACCTATTGATCTATAACTGACTTGTGTGAAACTCCCGGACCAGTGTGTCCCACAGTTTCTCAGCAAATCCGGATCAAAATGTGGGACGGAATGTGGGACTTTAGAACGAGGTCGAGATGCCGCTTACGACCCTTAAGGTCCGCCACGCCGGGCCAGGCAGGCATGCCGATATGCATGGGCTATATCTCCTTGTCCGTGACAGCGGAGCCCGTTCTTGGGTGTTGCGGATGCAGCATGGCGGACAGCGTCGAGACTTCGGTTTGGGCGCGGCGCACGACGTGCCGCTTTCGGAAGCTCGCATTCTCGCTGCGAACTTGCGGAAGGCGGTCCGCTGCGGTGCTGACCCGTCCGCAGCGCGGCAAAGCCGACGTAAGTCGGTCCCAAACTTCGAACGGGTGACGCGGGACTGCTACGACGCAATGAAAGGGGGCTGGAAGGACCAGCGTCATGTCTCGTGGCTTTCCAGCTTCGAACGACACGTCTTCCCGAAGATCGGCGCCAAGCCGGTTACCGCGATCGACAACGCCGCGGTGCTCACTGTGCTGGAGCCTATCTGGCTGATCGTGCCGGATACCGCCAAGCGGGTACTCCAGCGGATCGGCACCGTCCTAGACTACGCGCACATCAAGGGGTTGGTACCCGAGGAAGTGTCGCTACGCTCCGTCACACGCGGCCTTCCGCGCCAGACTCAGCAAGTTACTCATCGGGCGGCCATGCCACATGCCGAGACGCCGGCATTTATGAACGCCCTTATGGCGCTCCCGCCGACCGTTGGTCGAGATGCGCTTAAGCTTACAATGCTGACCGCAGTTCGATCCGGCGAGGCACGGGGCGCCACATGGAGCGAATTCGACCTGGACAATTCGGTCTGGTCGATCCCAGCGTCCC
>JBBQAG010000003.1:0-59390 GCA_038315875.1 Sphingomonadales bacterium
CCGGCGCGCAAAATCGGCGATCGTCGCAGAGACGACAATCTCGATCGCCGCCTCGGCTACGCGCGCATACCCCGCCGCAACTTCCAGCGGATCGGCAACCCCCGCGATGATCTGCGTGCCCAAGGCAAAACGCTTTTCGCCAACGACGCGGCGCGCATGATCGAGCAGCGCCTGATAATCGAGATCGGCTTCGCGCGGCGCCATCTCGGCAACCAGCGTCGCGACGTCACCAACCGAATCGAGCGCGCTCGCATCGATCAGCCCATCGAAATATTCGGGGCGGCGGCCAAGCGCTTCGGCCAAGGGCGGGGCATGACTGAGAATGTTGCCAAGCAAGCGCGCGAGCGGCGGCTGTGCCTCGATCAGCCGAAAGAAATTGATCGCGCTCGGCAACTTGGCAAGGATATGATCGAGCCTGATCGTCGCCGCCGCTGGATCGGCCGCCTCACCCAATGCCCGCATCAGCCCCGGCAACACTGCTTCCAGCGCCTCGCGGGCGGCCCCGCTTCGAACCGCGGGATACGCCCCGCCCCGCCAGCGCGCGATCCGGTGGCTCGCTGCCGCCGCTGCAACATCATCGAACCCGGCTTCTTTCAGTTCTTCGAAAAGATGCCCGCGATCCCGCGAAAGCGCCGGCACGCTTTCTGGCTCAAGCGCGTCGTAGATCAAGCCGGTCCTGGTCACGAAAGGCTCGATCAGCCCCAGCAACGCAGCACCCGTCGCGACGCCGTGTAGCCGGGCCAGCCCGTCGAGCGCTGCGCCCTGGGGCAGCTGGTGGGTCTGTCGATCATCGATCATCTGCGCCCGGTGCTCGATCGTTCGAAGCATCGTATAGCTGTCGATCAGGCTCAGGGCATCCTCTCCATCAATCCACCCGCCAGCACTGAGCGCACGCAGCGCATCACGCGTCGCCGGCGCGCGCACGCTCGGGTCGCGGCCCCCATGGATCAGCTGGTGGATCTGCGCGAAAAACTCGACCTCTCTGATGCCGCCCCGCCCTCGTTTCAGGTCATATCCCGGCCCGAATGATTGACCCTGTGCGTGGTGATCACGAATCCTTCGCGAGATGCCGCGAATCTCGCGAAGCGCACCGAAATCGAGGGCTCGGCGCCACACAAAGGGACGGACCGCCGCAAGGAACCGCTCGCCAAGCGCGATATCGCCTGCCGCTGCCCGCGCGCGGATGAAGGCCGCGCGTTCCCAGGGTAGCGCCTGCGATTCATAATAAGAAATCGCCGCATCGATTGGCAGCACGATCGGCGTCACCTCGGGCGACGGTCGAAGCCGCAGATCGACCCGCAGCACATAGCCATCGGCGTCGCGCGCCTGCAGCAGCTCGATGACACGGCGGCCGATCCGCACCGCCGCCTCCTCGGGGGCTTCGCGCGGTCGCCGAGGCAGCGTCGCTGGATCAAAGATCAGGATTGGATCGATATCAGACGAATAATTGAGCTCGCGACTTCCCTGTTTGCCAAGCGCGATCGCTGCCAGACCGAGCGGCGGCAAATCGGGCGTCCGCTCAATGAGCGCGGCGCGGATCGCGCTGTCGAGCGCATAATCGGCAAAATTGCTGAGCGCGGCAGTCACCGTACTCAAATCATCGTACCCGGCCAGATCGCCAATCGCCACGATCAGCGCCAGCCGCCGCCGCTCGATCCGTAACCGCTGACCCACCGGCATGTCAGGATCGGTGATCCTGATCGACACAGGATCGGGCAACCGGCCTTGGCGCATCTCCCCAATGATATCGGTTTCGCGCAAGATCAACTGCGCCAGGAACGGAGAATTGGCCTGTGCGCGCGCCAGCGCATCGGCGATATCGGCTGGATTTACTGGACGTTTGACTGAATTCATAACGCCATCGCCACCAATGATTTGGCGTATGTCAATGATTCGAGCAACAAAACCACGACTCAGCCGTTATATACGGCATGTCAATCACCCCACATCGTTCAGCCCCGGGCAACCAACCGAAGCGAATGACGCTGAGTCCGCCACGCGCTCACGACGCGATCGGCATCACTTTATCATCGGTTTATGACCCATTGCATGGCTTGCCTGATGATATGCTCGGGTTGCTTGCAATGATCGACAAAAAAGATTGCCACTGCTGATCGGTCGACCTTAACGGTCGCGGCTCAGGTCATCGACATCGCTCATGATAACGTCGAGGGCACTCTTGCCGCTGGGATTTGAGTGCGTCCTGCGCGACGGCAGCGAGCCGTCCGTCAGCAACGTCTCCAGGGCGACTCGGCCTCGCGCAACCCTACTTTTGATCGTGCCGACAGCCACGCCGCAAATCTGCGCTGCCTCCTCATAAGCAAAGCCGCCGGCCCCAACCAGGATCAACGCTTCGCGTTGTGGCTGCGGCAAATGCAGCAGGGCGCGCTGCATGTCGCCAAGCTCGACCTGCTTGTCCTGCCCCGCAGGTGCCGCAAGAATGCGCTCGGCGACCAGATCGTCCCATTCGCCGCGAAAGCGCGACCGCCGCATTTGCGACAGATAGAGATTGCGCAGGATGATGAAGGTCCAAGCGCGCATGTTCGTTCCCGCCTGAAAACGCTTGCGCGCTGCCCAGGCCTTCATCAGCGTCTCCTGCACGAGATCGTCGGCAAGATCCCGATTTCCCGAAACCGACCGGCCAAAGGCGCGAAGATGCGGGATCGCCTGCGCCAGCTGTGCCTTGAATTCGGTGTCGGAGAGCGCGATGCGCTCTTCCGGCAGCGTTTCGGGCGGATCGTCATCAAGGGGATCGAGCTCGCTCATGCAATTCCGTTCATGTTCTGCCGCTCCGTTGCCATCATGCACGGATTTCCACCCGCAACAATCCGGCGACGGACGGCATCAAGCTTCAGCGAATAAACAGCCAGGCAAAAACCAGCACGACGAGCACCAACGAGATGCCGAGCACATAGCGCGTGACGTGGGGGGTGGCGCCAGCGCGAGCGTCCTCGGTGTCGATATGTATTTCTTCGTTTCGGTCGGTCATCCTGCCACAACACACCAAACCCGTTTTGGGTCCGTATCGTTTAACTGGCCGGAAGCGTCGCTTCGTCAAAAAACAATGCCTGGCTGATCGCTGCTTTCACGGTCGAGCGCTGGAAAGGCTTGGTAATCAGGAATGTCGGCTCGGGTCGCTCGCCCGTCAGCAGGCGCTCGGGGAAGGCAGTGATGAAGATCACCGGCACCGAGAATTGCGCCAGGATATCCTTTACGGCATCGATACCCGAGCTATCGTCGGCGAGCTGGATATCGGCCAGCACCAGCCCTGGGCGATCCTCCATCGCCAGCGCGACCGCCTCGTCTCGCGTCACCGCAACACCTGTCACGTCATGGCCGAGATCGCGCACGATCGTTTCGATATCCATCGCGATGATCGGCTCGTCCTCAATGATCAGCACGCGCGCGCGCGTCTGCGTTTCAATTTCGGCGAGCGCTTGAGCAACAAGGCTCTCCACCTCGGTTGGCTCGACCTCGATCAGATAGCCGGCGTCCTCAGGGCTGAAGCCCTCCATCGCCGTCAGCAGCAATGCCTGACGCGATAGCGGCGTCATGCGAGACAGCCGCGCCCGGGCGATCGCCTCGGCAGTATTCTCCCCGTTCAAGCCGGTTTCGTCCATTTCGTCGAAATTGGCTGAGGTCCAGATCGCGTGGAAGGTCCGGTACAAGCCAAGCCGCGGATCGACGTCCCTCGGGAATTCGTCTGGCGCCGCGACGATCGCCTCGAGCGTTGCCCGCACATAACGATCACCGTGCGGCTGGCTGCCCGTCAGCGCGCGGCCATAGCGGCGAAGGAACGGGAGATGGGGGGCAAGCTGTTGTCCAAGCGACATGGTTGTCGAAAACTCCCTGATGATGACAGCCGTTCTGCGATCGGCGCCCCGGCTTTGCAATGCGATTTTGCGGTGCCGCAGATACGGTTTGTATTTTTGCACCGGGTACGGAACAATCGATCCCGTCTTTTGTTTCATGGGTCTTGGACGGTTGCGCAGAAAATGCAAAATCACGCGCAGCCGCGTTTTTGCCAAGCGCGCCGATGCTATGTTGTTGGGGGTATGTCGTTGAAGCCGGAAGAAGATACGCCAGCCAACGCAAAAACGAGCGCTAAAGCGCCGACACCGGCTGGCGCGAATCGTGTCGGGCAGGCGCGGACTGGCGATGAAAATATGGGTTCGGCCTTGCGATCGGTCTATCAGCAGACCGTCGAGGAGCAGATACCGCCTGAAATGCTCGATTTGCTGGGCAAGCTCGACTAACCAGCAATGACCCAGAATGGCGATGAGGCCCGCGACCGGCTCAGGCTGACATCCCGCCTTGCACGGTTGCCGACCGGCGCGAAGCTTTTCCTGATATTGAGCGGCGCGCTGCTGCCGCTTGCGCTGATCGCGCTTTTCGCTGCCATGCAGACTAATCGCATCGCTGACACAGAAATGCGATCCCGGCTCCGTGTCGCCGCTGCCGAAAGTGCGCGCGCGCTTGCGATTGAGTTGATCGGTGACACCACGGCGCTCAGGGTGGCGTTAAACGCGCTGGACGCCGACAAAGACGATGCGCCTAGCTGTGCCAGGGCGCAGGGAGTGTTCGCCGAACAACTGGCAAGCGGCACACGATTTGCAATCACCGATCGGGAAGGGCGCGTGCTCTGCGGGACGGCGAGCATGGCCGATCTCGCCTTCAATCCACCGGGTCAGGCCGGGATGATCACAGCGACGATCCTGCCCGATCGCGGTCTTGCCCTGGGCATGTCTGCA
Organism: Sphingomonadales bacterium; assembly: GCA_038315875.1. GTDB lineage: Bacteria > Pseudomonadota > Alphaproteobacteria > Sphingomonadales > Sphingomonadaceae > Sphingomonas. The sequence continues at coordinate 4,752 of JBBQAG010000003.1, forward strand.
TCCAGCGGCCGGTTGATGGCCGTGGCGTTGTTCCCTGGCCCCGCGCTCGCCGAAATCGCCCGGCCAAGCGGCTTCATTCCCGCTTATGCCGCCGCCCTTATGCATGATCGAGAACGCCTCGCGCTGGAGACGATTCCCGATTTGTCGCCAATCGATCGCACAGAAACGATCGGCGTGCCCCTGGGGATTGGCGATGTGTTGTTCGAAATGTCGGTGCGAAGCATGCCAATCACCTCGCCAGTGATCATCGCGATGTTGCTGCCGCTGCTGATGTGGGCGGCAGCGGCCGGGATAGGCTGGTTCGTGGTCGACCGGCTGTTGATAAGGCCGCTGCGGATGCTGCGTGCCCGGGTGGCGGAATATCGCCCCGGCGAAGAGATCGATCCCGGTGAAATGAGGTCGCTGCCAGCTTATGAGATCCGCGAACTGGGTGAAACTTTCCGTGCAATCAGCCGCACCGTCGCGTTGCACGAGACCGGTCTTGCCGAAGGACTCGTCCGCCAGACCAAGCTCACCCGGGAAGTGCATCACCGCGTGAAGAACAATTTGCAGGTCATATCGAGCCTGATCAATTTCCACGCCCGCGGCGCGCGAAGCGACGATGCGACCAAGGCCTATGCGTCGATCCAGCGGCGGGTGGATGCCCTGGCGGTCGTGCACCGCAATCACTTTGCCGAGCTCGAAGAGACGCGCGGGCTCGCGCTGCGCACCATGATCGGCGATCTGGCGTCGAACTTTCGCGCAACCGCTCCCGAAGGTACCAGCCTGTCGATTACGCTCGATCTTGAATCCTTCCTCGTCAATCAGGACGTCGCGACCGCAATCGCCTTCCTGCTCACCGAAATTATCGAACTTGCGACGATGTGCCAGGACGACGCTGCGATTCGCATTTCGCTCCACGCTGATCCGGCGCCGGACAAGGCAGTGCTGCGGATCAGTTCCCCAGCGCTTGTCGAGGACGATTGTCTGCGCAATGAAATCAGTGAACGCTATGGGCGCGTGATGGAGGGCCTGTCGCGTCAGCTGCGTTCCCGCCTGCACCATGATCCACTCGTCGGCGCGTTCGAAATCGCACTTTCAGTCACTGGACGCGACTGACTCTTCGGCACGATAACTGTCCTTGAAACTTTTTTTGGAGGTGCGGAACCTGTCCTCTGGACCGGCGTTTTATACAACGGATAGTGAATTTGCCCCCCCGCTCTCGCTATCCATGAACTGGGTCCGGATGCGCCTACCCCTCCCCCCGGCGGCGCGTCCGGACCTTATTCCCTCAATCGATGACGCTGGCCTCGCACATGGTCCATCTGCATGGCTTGCTCAGCCGTCGGCGACGGGATTTCCGCGGCGCCGCTTCTCGGTTATCCAGATGCCGATGATGGCGATTTCATAAAGAATGATCAGGGGTATCGCGAGCAACAGCTGCGATCCGATATCCGGCGGTGTCAGCACCGCAGCAATCCCGACGGCACCCACAATCGCATAGCGCCGCGCGCCGATCAGCTGCTTGCGGGTGACAATGCCGGCGCGTTCCAGCAGCATCAGCAGGACCGGCAGCAGGAAGGCGAGCCCGAAGCCGAACAGAAACTGCATGATGAACGACAGATAATTGTCGATCGCGGGCAGCGCCTCGCGCTCAACGCCGCCGATATTTCCTTGAAACCCAAGTAGAAAATGCAACGCCATTGGCACCGCGATATAATAGGCCATTGCCGCGCCGATGCCAAACAGCACAGGCGTGGCGAGCAGGAATGGCAGCAGCGCCTGCTTTTCCTTGCGATAAAGCCCCGGCGCCACGAACTGCCAAAGCTGATTGGCGATGATCGGAAACGATACCATCATGGCGGCGAAAAACGCCACCTTCACCTGAACGAAGAACGCTTCGAACAACTGGGTATAGATTACCCGGTGTTGGCCGGCGCGGAGCAGTGGCTGGAGCAGGAAACCAAAGATCGGTTCGGAGAAATAGAAGCAAATCCCAAAAGCGACCGCCACCGCCGCCACGCAATAAATGAGCCGCTTGCGCAACTCGATCAGGTGATCGAGCAACGGCGCGCGAGACCGGTCTATCTCGTCGGCATCGCTCGTTTGGTCGACCGTCGCGTCGGTCATGACTGGATCGGCCCATGGGGCGCCGCGCCCGGAAGCACCGGCAGCCCTTCTGCAGCGGCGATTTCGTCGTCGCTTGGAACGGGGCTTGGAACGGGGCTTGGCACGGGTGAATGTGCGAGCGTGCTGATCTGCGGCATGGGCACCATTTCCGGTGGCGCAGGATCATCGATCGTCGTCTCGTGCGCGAGCATTTGAGGCGATGTGGGTGGATGTTCGCGCATGATCCGCTCGTTTTCAGCGGCCCAGCGCTCCTCCAGTTCCTTCAACTCCGCCTCGCGCATCATCGAATCAAAGCCCGATCGAAACTGGCGCATGACGCCACGGGCCTTGCCTACCCAATAACCGACGACACGCATCGCCTTGGGCAAATCCTTCGGGCCGATCACCACCAGCGCGACGAGGGCGACGAGCAGCAATTCGGAAGGCGCGACATCGAACATTCAATCAGGCCTGGCGACGCAGCGGCGGCACCGCAGCGTTAGGAACAATCAGCGCTCTTCGCGCAGCGGCTCAGCCACCGGCACGTCGGCAGCGGGCTTGGTGGCATCTATCCGACTAGGCTCACGCAACGCATCATCGTCCTCTGCCATGCCCTTCTTGAACTGCTTGATGCCCTTGGCAACGTCGCCCATCATGTTCGAGAAGCGACCGCCACCCAATACCAGGATCGCCACGCCGCCGAACAATAGCCAGTGAAACAGGCTGAAACTACCCATCAAAAATCTCCTTTGCGGATAGCCCTATCTAGGCCTCTTCATCGCCATTTGCCACCTCGTGCTGATCGATTGCCAAATCAATCGGATCGAGCAGCCCGGCAGCACGCAGATCGTCGATCCCTGGCAGGTCGCGCCGGCTGGCAAGACCGAAATGGGCGAGGAATTCAGGCGTCGTCGCGTAAAGCAATGGCCGCCCCGGCACCTCTCTTCTGCCGGCGGGTCGAGCCCAGCCCGCCTGCATCAGCACATCCAGCGTTCCCTTGGAGATCTGCACCCCTCGGATTGCCTCGATCTCCGCTCGCGTAACGGGTTCGTGATAGGCGATGATTGCCAGCGTTTCGATTGCGGCGCGGCTCAGCTTTCGCGGCTCATCGCGGTCCCGGCGGAGCAGGTGCGCGAGATCAGCCGCGGTCTGGAAATGCCAGCGATCGCCGCGCCGCACCAGTTCGATGCCGCGCCCGGCGAAATCGGCGGCAATCTCTGCAAGTGCGCCGGGGAGATTCCCCTCACTGCCGACATGCGCGCGGATCGCGTCCAGGGTCATCGGCGCATCAGCGGCAAACAGCACCGCCTCAACCGATCGCACGAAGATATCGGGCGGGGTCATATCGCGGTTTTCCGCAGATAAAGCGGCGCAAAGGGCGATTTCTGGCGTAACTCCACCCGCCCCTGCCGCGCCAGCTCGAGCGAGGCCAGAAAAGACGAAGCGAGCGCCGATTTACGGAACGGCCCAGTCGCTTCGCGCGGCAGGAATACCTCGATCACCGCCCAGTCGATCTGCTCGCCAAGCAATCGCGCGACGCGTTCGAGCGCTGCCTCAAGCGTCATCACCGGGCGATCGACGACGATGTGCATCACGGGGCGCGTTCGCGCACTCACCCGGCCATAGGCAGCAATCAGATCGAAGATTTCGGCTTGCCAGATGGCGTGGCGAACGGTGCGCAGGCCCTCCGGGGCGGCACGGGCGAAAACATCGCGGCCCAGCCGATCCCGCGCCATCAGCCTTGCCCCGCTTTCGCGCATCGCGTTCAGCCGTTCGAGCCGCAGTTGAAGCCGCAGCGCCAGTTCCTCGGGGCTCGGCTCGATATCGGGATCGCGCGGCAGCAGCAGCGCCGATTTCAGATAGGCGAGCCACGCGGCCATCACAAGATAATCAGCCGCGACTTCGAGCTTCAGCGTCCGTGCCCGGTCAACATAGGCAAGATATTGATCGACGAGCGCCAGGATCGACAGTGCCCGCAGATCGACCTTTTGCGTTCGGGCAAGCGCGAGCAGCAGATCGAGCGGGCCTTCCCAGCCATCGATGTCGAGCGTCAGCGTATCGGGATCGGTCATTCGGCCTGGCCACCGTGAGGCGCGGATCGCCTTGTCGCGATATCCAATAAAGAACATCGCGCGCGCTTAGACAAGCGCGCTGCCTGGAGGCGCGGTTTTGAGAGGGCCTGAGCCGCCTGTGCCACATCGCGGACCGGTCGCGGGTCGAAACCGAACCTAGCCGTGCGCGACTGCCAACAGCGCGTCACGCCTGGCGATCAGGTCGTCGATATCGCCCTCTGGCGTCGCGTTGGCGATCGTCGCCATCGCCCGGTCCAGGCGCGCGCGTGAGGCATCGGGCAGATCGCCGATCGACGCGGCGATATCGGTCATCTCGGCCATCCGCGCCCAGCAATCGAGGACGATGTCGCATCCCGCCGAAAGGGCACCGACCGCTTTCTCGCCAGCGGTGCCCGATAGTGCCTTCATGTCGATATCGTCGGTCATCAGCAGCCCGTCAAAACCGATCCGCTGCCGGATGATGTCGTTGATGATGATCGGTGACAGCGTCGCCGGCCTCTGCGTGTCCCATGCCTCGAAGATGATATGCGATGTCATGCCCATCGGCGCATCAGCCAGCGCCTTGAACGGCGACAGATCGATTTCGAGCGCGGCATCGTCAGCAGTGACGGTCGGCAGATGATGATGCGTGTCGACGATCGCCCGGCCATGCCCAGGCATGTGCTTGACGACGCCGACCACGCCTGCGGCACGCAGCCCCTCGATCACGGCACGGCCCATCGCTGCGACGCGCATCGGCTCATGCCCATAGGCGCGGCAGGCGATTGCCTCGGTGGTATCGGGCTGGGCGACGTCGAGCAGCGGCAGGCAATCGACGTTGATCCCTACTTCGGCCAGCATCAGCGCCAATGCCTGCGCATTCACCCGCGCCGCCTCGATCGCGGAAATCGGGGCGCGCTCATACAGCGCGTCGAACGCGGGACCGGCTGGAAATGCCGGCCATTCAGGCGGCTTCATCCTTGCAACGCGGCCGCCCTCCTGATCGATCAGGATCGGCACGTCGCTCCGCGCGGAAAGGTCGCGAAGACTGTCAGTTAACGCCAATAGCTGAGAGCGAGTCTCGACATTGCGGCCAAACAGGATGAAGCCGACGGGATCGGCATCCCGAAAGAAATCCCGTTCGTCGGCGGTCAAGATAGGGCCTGAAAGCCCGAAAATGACCGGCTTCAATGGATTGATCTCATGATTTCGGCTCGATGCGCAACACGCCCCGACGCTTGTTCAGCTTTTGGCGACGAAGCACGCCTCGCCCGCGATCTTCAGCTTGCCGCAAAGCTCGGTCGCCTGGCTGGCGCTGCCGGCGTTGACGCGCAACCGATAGACCGTCTTGCCGTTGACATTGGCCGATTGCACCGACTTGCCGAGCGGGGCGAGATAGGCAAAGCGCTTCGAGGCGCGTGCCCAAGCGGTGTTTGCCGCCCCTTCATCGGGGTAGGAACCCAACTGAACGAGCGCCCCGCCAGAGGTGCCCGTCGGCGCCTTGCTGCCCGGGCTCGTCATCGGCGCAGGTGCAGTCAGCTTGCCGCCCGAAGGTGGAACCTTGCCGGCGACCTTTACGGCGGCGCCGGGCTTGGCGCGCGTACCGGCGATTGGTGCCTCCGGAACCGCCTTTAGATCGATCGATGCGTTACCGGCGCTCTTGCCCTCGCTGGTTGCAAAGGCGGTATCGCCCTCGCCTTCTACCTTCATGCCGCCAGGGCTGTCGGGCTTCACCTTGTAATCGCCCTCTTGAGCGGCGATCAACGCGCCATTTCCACCCTGCGCGGGGCGCTGCTTTAGCCAATAGGAGCCCAGGATCAGGCCCGCGATAACGACCAGGCCGAGCAATACGAAAAGGCCGATCCGCGTGATCGAGGTGCCGTCGTCATAATCATCGTCAACGGTTTCCAGCCAAGGCAAGCGGTCTTCGTCGCGAACTTCATATTCCCCCGACGTCGCCATCACCCCATCTCCTCAACCGCATCCACGCCCATAATGCCCAGGCCATTGCGGATGACCTGCCCTACCCCATCGGCGAGCAAAAGTCGCGCACAGGTAAGCGGCGCACTATCCACTATCAGGAAACGGCGATCGGGCCGATCATTTCCGACATTCCAAAGCGCATGAAACAGCGCTGCCAAATCATAGAGATAAAAAGCAATTCGGTGCGGCTCCCGGGCGGCAGCAGCGGTTTCCGCCAGCCGTGGAAACTGCGCTGCGAGCTTCACCAGCGCCAGTTCTTCTGTGTCAAGCAGGGACAATAGGGCACCGTCACAGGCGATTCCCGCCTCCGCCGCGCGCCGATGCAGCGAAGCGATTCGCGCGTGCGCATATTGAACGTAGAACACCGGATTGTCCTTCGATGCCTCCACCACCTTGGCGAAATCAAAGTCCATTTGCGCATCGGATTTGCGCGTCAGCATGATGAAACGGACGACATCCTTGCCCGCCTCCTCGACAACATCGGCAAGCGTCACGAAATTGCCCGACCGCTTTGACATCTTGACTGGCTCGCCGTCGCGCAACAGCCGCACCATCTGGACGAGCTTGACGTCGAAGCGTGTCTTGCCCCCGGTCAGCGCCTCAACCGCCGCGACGATACGCTTGACCGTGCCCCCATGATCGGCGCCCCAGATGTCGATCAGCTGATCAGCGGACTGCGCCTTTTGATAATGATAAGCCAGATCGGCGCCGAAATAGGTCCATTGGCCAGTCGATTTGCGGATCGGACGATCCTGGTCATCGCCGAACTGCGTCGACCGAAACAGCGGCAGGACCACGGGCTCCCAGTCATCGGGCGTCTCGCCCTTCGGCGCTTCCAGCACCCCGTCATAGATCAGCCCGCGCGCGCGCAGATCGGCCTCGGCAGCCTCGGGCTTGCCCGCCGCCTGCAGCTCTGCCTCGGACGAAAAGACGTCATGATGGATGCCCAGCAGCGCGAGATCGGCCTTGATCAGCACCAGCATCGCCGCAACCGCGCGTGTCCGGAACAAGACCAGCCAATCGGCTTCGGGAGAATCCACATAGCGATCGCCGAATTCGGCCGCGAGCGCCTGCCCCACCGGCACCAGATAATCGCCTGGATAAAACCCCTCGGGGATCTCTCCGATATCCGCGCCAAGCGCTTCACGGTAGCGAAGATGCGCCGAACGGGCGAGCGTATCGACCTGGCCGCCGGCATCGTTGACATAATATTCGCGGATCACCTTGTGACCGGTGAATTCCAGCAACGCGGCCAACGCATCACCTACCACGGCACCGCGGCAATGGCCCATGTGCATCGGCCCTGTCGGATTTGCCGAGACATATTCGACATTCACCGTCGGCCGGCTGCCGGGCGCCGCGCGGCCATATCCGGCGCCCTCGGCAATGATCGTGGACAGTTCGTCGCGCCATGTCTCATCGGTCAACGTCATGTTGATGAAGCCGGGTCCCGCCACCGAAACCGCCGCCACTTCAGGCAATTTGCCCAATTCCACCGCGATCTTTTCCGCCAGTGCGCGCGGATTGGTGCCGGCGGGCTTGGCGAGCACCATTGCGGCATTGGTCGCGAGATCGCCGTGGCTGGTATCGCGCGGTGGCTCCACGGTCACGTTGCGGCGATCGAGCCCGCCCGGCAGATCACCAGCGGCGACCAGCAAATCCAGAGCGGCATCGATATGCGCGGCAAAACGAGGATAGAGGGTCATGGCAAATCCAGTGATCGAGGCGAGCGCCGCGCCTTAGCGGATGGGGGCAGCCGCGCAAAGGGTGGCAAGATGCCGCGTTTCGCCTAGACTGGGCGGTGACTTACCAGAAGGACATCGCATGCGCTCAGCCAAATCCGCCCTCATCGCCTCCGCCCTGCTCGCCTCCACCGCGGCTCATGCAGCGCCAGCGGGCAAGGCGGGGCCGATCTGGAAGGGCGCCGAGAAAGCGAGGCCCGCGCAGCTGAAACTGCTCGAAACGCTGGTCAACATCGATTCCGGGACGGGTGACGCAGAGAGCGGCCAAAAGGCGACGATGCTGGTGGCGGATCAGCTGAAGGCGCTGGGCATGAGCGTCGAACTGATCAAGGCCGAAGCACCCGGATTGCCCGATAACGTCGTCGCTGTACTGAAGGGGACGGGCAAGGGCCGCATCCTCCTGATCGCGCATACCGATACCGTGTTCGGCCCAGGCACCGTCGCCAAGCGGCCCTTCACGATGGATGCGAACCGCGCCTATGGCCCCGGCGTTTCCGACGAAAAAGGCGGTGTCGTCGAGGGCATTTTCGCGATTCAGCTGGTCCGTGACATGGGCTTCAAGGATTTCGCGCAAATTACCTTCCTTGTCGAAACTTCGGAGGAGCGCGGATCGCCGGGCACGCGCAAGCTGATCGACCGGCTGGTCCATGATGCCGACGTGGAGCTCAATCTCGAACCGGGCGACGCGCCCGATGTGATGACGGTGTGGCGCAAGGGCAGCACCGCCTTCAAGATCGACGTGAAGGGGCGCCCCGCGCATGCCGGCGTCGCCCCGCAGGAAGGCCGCAATGCCGCGCTTGAACTGATCCACCAGATCCAGCTGGCCGACAGCCTTCCCAAGTCAGGCGACGGGCTGACCGCAAACGTGACGCTGATGAGCGCGGGCGCGCGCTACAACATCATTCCCGAGGACGCGTCAGCCACGATCAACGTCCGCATCCGGGAAAAGAAGCAGGGCGAAGACGTCGACGCACTGCTCCAGAAGAATGCGCAATCGATCGTCATTCCCGACACCAAAGTGACGGTGAGCCATGAAGCGAGCTTTCCGCCGCTGCCGACCAACCCGCAGACCGACGCGCTCGCAGCAATGGCGGAGCGCATCTATGCAGCAGCAGGCCTGAAGATCAGCCGTGGCGGCAATGGCGGCGCATCCGAGTCGGCGCTCGCTTATGAAGCAGGCGTGGCGGCGCTCGATGGGCTCGGCCCGGTAGGCGGCGGCTTCCATTCGGAAAAGGAATTTCTGGAACTCGCCTCGATCACGCCGCGGCTTTATCTGCTGACCAGCCTGATCATGGAACTAGGCAAATCGCCGCCAGCGCGCGTGAAATGATCAGGCCAGGCCGTCGGTCGCGCGCGTGGTGGTGCCTGGAAACAACTGGGGCATCAGTCGCACGGGATCGAGGCCGAAATGCCCGGCTACCGTGCCACCGATAAAGCCATCAAGGGCGCGCGTCGGCTTCAGATCGCGCGCTTCGTAGAGCGACGCCGCGTTCAGCCCTGGCCAATCGGCGATCACGCGTCCGCCCTTTACGGCGCCGCCCATCAGCATCGCAGCGGTTGCCGTGCCGTGATCGGTGCCGCCCGTGCCGTTGGCGGCCACCGTGCGCCCGAATTCGGTTGCCACCAGGACCATCGTGTCCGCCCATAGCGGCCCCAGGCCATCCTTCAGTGCTCCAACCATGCCGTCGAGCGCGCCCAGCTGAAACCCCAGCCGACCGCGCTGCTGCGCATGGGTATCCCAGCCGCTCGTCTCGATCATCGCAATCCGGGCGCCGTCATCGGGCACCAGCAGCTTGGCGGCGAGCGCGCCGGTTGCCACCGCATTGTTGGCGGTGTCGCCGGCCATCCCACCCGTCAATGCGCGGGTGTTCATCGCTTCATTCCACAGCGCATGGAGCTGGCTATCGCCCTGATAGAGCATGCCAACGCGCTGGATCAGATCCTCGTTCGCCTGGGGCAGATTGGACGGCGCATAGGACGCAACGTCATGCGGCCCACGCAGCGCCAGCGGCACCGTTACTGAAATCGCGATCGCTTTGGCCTGATCGGCGGGAAGCGCGCCAAGCAGCCGGTTGAGCCAGCCATCCTTGACCTGATAGGCCCCGGCGCTTCCCGTCTCGAGCACATTCTGCCCATCGAAATGCGATCGGTCACGATAGGGCGAGGCAACCGCGTGCGCGAACAGCGCCTGCTTTTGTCCAAACAGCGCCGCTATGTTCTTCAGGTTGGGATGCAGCGCAAACATGCCATCGACGGGGCGGAGCCCAGCGAAATCGGCTGCCAGCACGCCGCGTGCAGACGCAAAGGCCGGATCGCCGACGGGCGCAACTGTGCCGAGCCCGTCTGCTGCACCGCGCTGGATGATGAAGACGAAGCGCTTCGCCGTCGCCGCCTTGGCAAAGGCGAGCCGGGGCGCAAAGCCAAGCGCCAGCGCGGCACTTGTACCAGTGGCGAGAAAGCTACGACGATCGAACATTGCGATTATCTCCGCATCGATTCGGGAGCGATCAGGAGCAGCGCCAGCGCCTGATCGGGACTTTCGGCATTGGCCAGCGCCTGGCCGGTCGCTGGGCTCAGCGCTGCCGGGTAGAGCTTTGGCGCAAGCGCGCGGGCATCCACTCGTGCAGCGGTGCGGCCAGCAAAGCGCTCAGCGGCTTCGACCCGGCGCATCACCGCGTCCGGACCTGCCCAGGTCGCTGCCAGATCATCAAAACCGGCAGGCGAGCCGGGCCGCCATGTTGGCTGGCCGAGCTGGTTCATCAGGCCGGTCAATTGCAGCGCGGGCACATCGCGCATCCCCAGCGCCCGCATCGCGCCGATCGACCATTCCCACGGCGATCTGAACTTGGTCGGCGCCGCTCCCCATGCCTCGGGTGAATCGATAAGCACGCGGTAGAGCGTCAGCAAATCGCCGCCCGATCGGGTGAACGCCGCCTTCAGCCGGGCAACCATCGCTGGCGGCGGCACGTCGCCCGCAAAATGCCGCGCCAGCTTGGTCGCGATATGCTCGGCGGTCGCCGGGTTGACCGCGAGATCGTCCAGCACCGCCTGCGCCTGGCGCTCGCCCTGCTGATCATAGTTTTTGCCCATGATCCGGCGCGCGCCCGGCTCGTGGAAGGGGGCCGCAAAGACAAAATCGCCTGGCACGCCATCGACGCCAGCCAAGCGCTGCAATGGCCCCCGCGTGATCCCCGCGACCGACCAGCCCGTCATCGCTTTGGCGAATTCGGTCACGTCGGCCTGATCATAGCCGGTCCTGACGCCAAGCGTGTGGAGCTCCATGATTTCGCGCGCGAGATTTTCGTTGATACCGATCTTGCGCTGGCCGCGTGCGGCGACCCGCGCGCCGACCGGGCTATTGGGGCCGATCGACTGCGCCTGATCGAGATAGAGCAGCATCGCTGGATGCCGCTCGACCGCGTTGAGCATGTCGCCGAACTTGCCAAGCACGTGCGGGCGGATCGCCTCGAATTCGAGTAGGCCCGAAAGCCCGACGACCGTGAACTTGTCGATCGAAACCGCGAAATGATTTGCCCAGAAATGCACCATCCGCTCGACAAACGGCGCGGGCGTGACGAGCGCTGCATTGCCGCGCGCGCCAACGCACGCGACATAATTGACCCGCCCTTGCTGGCGAGCAAACTGCCGCGCCTGCTTGACGGGGTCTGGGGCTGCCCCGTCATCCTTGGGGGTGTTCGCCATCATCGCATCAGGCTCTGGCGACGGTGCTTGCATTGTGGCTGGATCGGGCTTGATCGATGGCGTCGAGCCCGCGTTTGCCGCACGGCGCATCCCGCGCGCCTCTTCGATGTAATCTGCAAGCTGATTGGCCACATCGGCACGGCTTGGCGCAGCCGCCAGCGCCGGGGGTTTGGGATCGAAGCGATCGAGCTGCGCCTTCAGCCAGCGCGGCCCATCCTCGGGGATCGGATCATCGGGCCTTGCACCGAGACCGAAGCGATTGAGCGCGATACTCGCGGTCGCCATATCCTACTCCAATCGGCCAGCGCACAACGCGGCGCCTCAGTCTTTCATACGCGCCGAGTGTCGCAAGAGTATGTCAAAAACCCTCGGGTAGCGCGATCATACCGACCGCCTCGCGGTAACGCGCAACGGCATAGCGATCAGTCATCCCGGCGATAAAATCGGCGATATGGCGGCGCCGGCTTGAGTTCTCGCAGGGGAGTCGTTCGGCCCAGTCGGTAGCGAGCAATGCCGGATCGGCGCTATACGCCGCGAACAGGCCGCTGATGATACCGCTGGCAACTTCCGCCGCCTCAAGCTGTTGGGGGTGATGATAGAGCGCTGCATACATGAAGCGCTTGAGGGCGCGCTCGTCCTCCCGCATCGCTGGCGAAAAGCCGACCAGGCAGTGGCCCGCAGCACGGACATCTGCCGCCGATGCGATCCCAGCCAATGCGATCCGGCGTTGCGTCTCGGCAATCAAATCGCCGACCATCTCGCCGATTTGCGCACGGATCAGCTCGCCGATGAGGCGATCGGTCGCGACCCCGGGGAAGCGCGCCTGAACATCGCCCCAAATCCTCGCGACGATTGGCACCGCCAATATCTGGTCCAGGCTCAGCAACCCAGCGCGCAGGCCATCGTCGATATCGTGATTGTCATAGGCGATATCATCGGCAATCGCGGCGATTTGCGCCTCAAGCGACGGCCAGCGCCGCAGATCGAGCGGAAATTCGGCATCGGCCTCGGCAAGCGCCCAGCCGGGCGCGGTAATAGGCCCGTTATGCTTGGCCAACCCCTCCAGGGTTTCCCAAGTGAGGTTGAGGCCGTTCCAAAGCGGATAAGGTCGCTCGATCCGGGTCAGCGCGCGCAGCGTATGGCCGTTGTGATCAAAGCCCCCGTCCTGCGCCAGCGCGGCAGTCAGCGCTGCTTCGCCAGCATGGCCAAAGGGCGGGTGGCCGATATCGTGCGCCAGGCACAGCGCCTCGGTCAGGTCTTCATTGACCCCCAGCGCGCGCGCAATGGTGCGGCCGATCTGCGCCACTTCGAGGCTGTGCGTCAGCCGCACCCGGAAATGATCGCCATCGGGCGCCATGAATACCTGGGTCTTGTGGCGCAGCCGGCGAAAGCTGATCGAATGAATGATGCGATCACGGTCGCGTTGAAACGCATCTCGCGGGCCGCGAGCGGTGCCGTTTTGTTCTTTGTGGAGGCGGCCTTTGCTGTGCGCCGGGTCCGATGCCCAGGGCGCACGTGCCGTCATTTCGTCGGCAGCCTGGCAATCTTCTGGCCGTCATCGCTGGTGAAGACGAAGCCGGTGATCCCTGCCTTGGTCAGCTGATTGACGAAATTCTGTGCTTCGTCGCCCGATTTGAAGGGACCCGTCAAAAGCCGGTTGGTAAAGCGCAGCGGCGTCGTCCAGGCTTGCTTACCCTGCAGGGCCGCAGCACCCCTTGCACGCAGCCGGGCCCATTCCTTGGGCAGGTCGCCAACGCTCGATCCGCCGGCGACCTGGACCCATATCCGCGAGGGTTCGGCCTTAGCTGCCTTTTTGTCGGCCGCTGCCTTGTCAGCGGCTATTTTGGCGGCGAGCTTGGTCTCTGCAGTCTTCTTGTCGGCTGCCTGCTTTTCGGCAGCCGCCCGCGCAGCCGCCTTCTTGTCGATCACCGGCTTGTCGATCGCGGCCTTGTCGGCGAGCGTAGCTGAACCGCTGGTCGCCGCAGACCTTGCAGCGCCGGTCGATCTCCGCTGCTCAGCCGACGACACCTCTGGTGGCGTGGACGGGCCCACGCCCAATTCGGATGCCGGCACGCCGATGCTCGCGACAATCCGGGCGAGAATCGATCTTTCGCTGGCGACCGGTTGGGGTGCCGGCGACGATTCGGCGACCGCGGGCCGATCGGCAACCTCGGGCGCGGCTGCTACCGTCGCGGCGGGAGCTGTCACCACGGGATCGGCCGGCTGCGGCATGATCGAAATCGGCGCGGGTACGGCGCCCTTTTCCTCGGGCTGCTTTTGAGTCGCAGCTAACTGGGTCGCTATGGGCACGGACGCCGCCGATACGGTCGGCGTTGGCGTCGGGGTTGGCGTTTGAGTCGGTGTGGGTGTGGGTGTCAGGGATGGCTTTGGGGTTGAGCTTGGTGCCGGTGTCGGTGTCGGTGTTGGTGTTGGTGTTGGGGCGGGCTTTGGCGACGGCATAGCCAGAGGTGCAACCGTTTGCCGTGCCACTGTCACCGGTGCTGCCACCGCCAGCGGCGTGATCTGAATCGGCAGCGCTTGCACCATTGCCAATGGCGGCTTCCGATCAGGCGATCGAGGGGTGGCCGCCGCAACTGGCACGGTCTTGTCAACGATCACGACCGCGCGCGACGGTTGTGACAACGCCTCGGATTGAGCAACGACAAGCGGCGGTTCGACTGCCGCCAGCTCGATGGGTTTGCCGCGTCGACGGTCCTTGCGGGCACGATCCTCCGCCCGTCTCCGGTCCTTGTCCGATACCGGATCCTTTACCGCCAGCCGCACCGCGGGTTGCGGTTCCGGCGGAAGTGGCGCGAATTGCGGGGTAAGCCGGGCATCGGCGAGCCGCGCAGGCGTCGGCGCCACTTCACCGAAATGCACCGCAAAGGCGCGATCGACTGGGCCAAGCATCTGTAGGCGTTCGAAAAAGGGCATTAGCCCCGATGCCATCCCGCCCGGCAACATACTCGTCGCAATGCGCTCGGCCCCTGCCGTGTCGCCCCCCATCGCCAGCACGAATGCCCGCACACGCCAGGCGCCGCGATCGCTCTGCCGCAACAGCCCGTCTATCTCGGCAAGCGCCTGATCCTTGCGACCCGAAATGCCGAGCGACAGCGCATAGCGACGCAGCGTCTCGTCGTCGGGCCCCTGCTTGAGCGCTAGCCGATAATCACGTTGCGCGCGCGTCTGCTCGCCGACGAGATCGAACGCCAGCCCGCGATCCGCGGCGTAGTTATGCGGATCATAGCCCAATTTCTCGGCCTCGGCGAAGCGCAGCAGCGCCTCGCCTGGGCGTTCCAGCGCCAGCAATGTGCGTGCTGTCCCCGCCTTCAGCCGGCCGTTGCGCGGGTCGATCTTGTCCGCGCGCGCAAAAAAGCGAGCGCCCGCCGTCGGATCACCCAGCCTGATCGCCAGCTCGCCTGCAATGATGAGCGCACTGACATCATAGGGATTCGCTGCGAGCACCCGCATTTGCGCTGCCAGCGCATCGGCGTCGGGCGCAGGCGGCGCAACCACCTCGGTCTGCGCAGCCACAGGGGCACCCGCAGCGATCAGCAGCGCAGCAATCGCGATGGACGCCCCGGATCGTATGTGAATGATCATGCCTTGTCCGCTAGAGACGAGCCTGATCGCAGCGGCAATCGTTCGGCGTCATGCCAAGCGACAGGACGGGGCGCACCGGCGACGAAGCGGCGCGCGCGCGTTGGTGTCGCCGCCTTATTGATTATTCTGGCGGTGGAGAAAACGCGGGATATCGGGCGGGCTTCCCTCTGGTCCTGCGTCGTCCTTGGCAGCGCCGCGCGTCACGTTCGACATGCGCTCGAACAATGTGCCGCCCGCCTTGTTCTTTGCTGCAGGCTCTGGCTCAGGGTCGGGCGCAGGCGCGGCTGCGGGCTCGGGCGTGATGGCTTCGGCCTCAGCGGGGGCGCCGGGCGATAGCCAGCGACGACGGCCCGTTGCTTCGGTCGGTTGGTCTTCAGTCGCCGGCAAAGGCACGGCAGCATCGGACCCCAGGACCAGCTCATCGTCAGCGGCTGCATCCGTCGCGGGTGGGGTAAATTCAACTGGCACGGGCGCAGTCGCAGCTTCTGCTTCAGGCTCGGCATGAAATACCGGATCGGCAGGCGCTTCGCTTGGCATCGGCGCGGCAGGCGCTGGGGCCTCGGCCCGGCGCGGCGTGGAGAAGCTGAACGCCCGCGAAGGCTCTGGTGCCGATTGCGGCTGGGCTTCCGATTCGATTCCCGTGGCGACCACCGACACGCGGATCTTGCCTTCAAGATCGGGATTGAACGCCGATCCCCAGATGATATTCGCATCGGGATCGACCAGCTCGCGAATGTGATTGGCGGCTTCGTCGACTTCGAGCAGCCGCATATCCTCGCCACCGGTGATCGAAATGATGACGCCCTTGGCCCCCTTCATCGAAACACCGTCGAGCAGCGGATTGGCGATCGCCTTTTGTGCAGCCACGATCGCGCGATCATCGCCCTCGGCCTCACCTGTGCCCATCATCGCCTTGCCCATTTCCTGCATCACCGAACGGACGTCGGCGAAATCCAGGTTGATGAGGCCCGGCATCACCATCAGATCGGTAATGCCGCGCACGCCCTGCTGAAGCACTTCATCGGCCATTTCAAAGGCCTGTTTGAAGGTCGTATTGGCGTTGGCGATCAGGAACAGATTCTGATTGGGGATGACGATCAGCGTATCGACATATTTCTGCAGCTCCTCGATGCCGGCTTCGGCACTCTTGGCGCGACGATTGCCTTCAAAGGCGAACGGCTTGGTGACGACGCCCACGGTCAGGATGCCCATGTCGCGCGCCGCCTTGGCGATGACGGGGGCAGCACCCGTGCCGGTGCCGCCACCCATGCCCGCCGCGATGAAGCACATATGCGCGCCTTCGAGCATCTTGGTGATCGAATCGATCGTTTCTTCAGCCGCCGCGCGCCCAATTTCAGGCCGTGATCCGGCGCCGAGCCCCTGGGTGATCTTGGCGCCCAACTGCACGCGCTGCGGCGCTGCCGATTGCTTCAGCGCTTGCGCATCGGTGTTGGCGACCAGAAAATCGACGCCCTGAACATCGGCGCGCATCATGTTGGTGATCGCGTTGCCGCCCGCACCGCCAACGCCGATCACCGCGATCCGCGGAGTCAGCTCATCGACATCGGGGGGTAGAAATTCGATACTCATCGCCCTGTCTCCAGCTTTGCCCCCAAAGTCACCCGGGACGTTAGTTCATCTAATGCAGCAACCCTACAGGCGACTCTAGTGCCAAACGTATTTTGCTGTCGCAATTCTTTAATAATTTGTCCGGAATGCCTGGATCAAACGCCGCATCGAGGCGAAACCACGCGGCCTGTGTACCGTTTGCCCGCTCGACACCGCCGCGCGGAGGTCGACCGGATCCGAGGCAGCATAATGCGCCAAGCCTGCAAGCGTCGCAAAGGCCGGGCCGCTATGCGCATCGGGCAGCGCCGTCATCCCGCGCGGACGCCCGACGCGCACCGATCGGCCAAGCGCTGCCTGCGCATAATCAGCCACGCCCTTCAGTTCGGCGCCGCCGCCCGTCAGCACTACTTGCCGCCCCACCGGCCCGTCGAAACCGAGCTCGGTCAGCGCCTTTTGCACTTCACTCATCAGATGATCCAGGCGCTGGCGGATGACGGCAATCAATTGTGCCCGCGTGATCCGGGCGCCGTCGCTCGCATCGTCCTCGGCAGAGATCGGCGCGACATCGATCATGTCGTGATTGTCGCGCGGCGAAGCGTTGGCCGATCCGTAGAAGCACTTCATCCGCTCGGCCTGCTGGCGGCGGGTGCCGAATGCGCTGGCGATATCGTCGGTAATGTCGGCAGCACCGATCGGGATCGAGGTGAGCCCGACCAGCATCCCGCCCGCAAAAAGCGACACATTGGTGATGCCGGCGCCCAATTCGACCAGCGCGACGCCAAGCTCGCGTTCCTCATCCGACAGGCAAGCCATGCCGGTCGCGACCGGCGCTGCGATGATCGACTTGACCTCGAGATGCGCCGAGCGAACGCACAGATCCAGATTGCGCACGGGCGATCCGTCAGCCGCCACCACATGGATATGCACGCCAAGGCGATCGGCGTGGAGCCCCAACGGCTTCTTCACCCCGGTAAGCCCGTCCAGCGTGTAGAGGGTGGGCTGGGCATGCAGCACCATTCGCCCTGCCGGATCGATTGAACTGCGGCCGGCCGCAAGCAGCTCATCGATATCGGCCTGCTCGATCCGGTGGCCGCCAAGCTCGACTTCGACCGAGGCGACATCGGAAACCATGCCGCCTGCCGAAAAGCTGACCCACACATTCTCGATGTTCATGCCGGCGATCCGCTCGGCCTGTTCCACTGCTTCGCGCACCGCCGCCTCGGTCGCGGCCATATCGGCAATATAGCCACGCCTGACGCCCCGACTCTCGCGCTGGCCAGTGCCGAGCACGATCAGTTCGCCGCCCTCCCCCTTTTGCGCAATCATCGCCGATACCTTTGACGAACCGATATCGAGCGCGGTGATCAATCCTTCGGGCGCGACCTTGGCCATGTCTTATCCTTCTCGATTGCTCGCCGTTTGCACGGGCTTTGTGGACGGTAGCGTCGACGGTTGCGTCGATAGCAATGGGGTAGATAATGGCTCGGCCGACGAGGTGTCGGTGATGTTCCGCTGGCTCTGCA
Organism: Sphingomonadales bacterium; assembly: GCA_038315875.1. GTDB lineage: Bacteria > Pseudomonadota > Alphaproteobacteria > Sphingomonadales > Sphingomonadaceae > Sphingomonas. The sequence continues at coordinate 23,013 of JBBQAG010000003.1, forward strand.
ACCCGGGCCGACGAACGACAAGCCGGGTCGGATCGCGCATGTCGAAGCGCAGCCATCCCTTGCCAAGCAGTGGCCGGGCGCCATCGAGTTCCGCAAATTTCAGCAGCGCCCCGGTCGGGTCCTCTTCCGGAAGCACGAGCGTTTCGCCGGTTTCGAACATCAGGTTCCACCGGCGATTTCCCACCCATGTCGCCGCCTTCACCATCGAGCGAAGTGCGGGCGCTGCATCGAGCAGCGCACGATAAGCGGGCGCCTGCTGATTGGCCCCGTCGCCGATCACGAGCGGCAGATCGGGCATCGCTTCGGCAGAAACCGGCTCAAGCATCACGCCATTTGCGTCGATCAGCGTCAGCTGGCCTTTGTCCTGCCATATCGCAGCGGGCTGGCGCTCGACGAGGTTGACCACGAGCTTGTTGGGCAGCCGGCGCGACACCTGGGCGTCGGCGATCCAGCCATATTTCAGCAGTTTCTGCCGCACGCCTTCAAGATCGACCAGCGGCATCGCCCGCGATCGCTGCTCGAGGACGACGGCATAGACCGTCATTGCATTCATCCGCTTCGCGCCGGTGATCTCGATCCCCTCAACCCGAAAACCGGCCTTGCCGATTTCTTCGGCAACCGCGACGCCAGCCGCCTGCGGCACGCCCATGAAGGTCGCGACGACGAGCGCAACGGCACCGATAATCCCCATGATCATCCAGGTGGCGATCCGCCTCAGCGTGATTTCGCTGATCGGCAGCGCCGTGATCGCACGGTCAACGATAGACTTTTTCTGGGTCCGGGGCTTGCGCCGCTGCTGCTGGATTGCGCGCCGGGGGGCTGGACCGCGCCTGATCGTCTTGTTCACCCCAGTCATTTTGTTCACAGGGCCTCCTCAACGATCTGCTGGACGAGTTGCTCATAGCTCATGCCGCGATGTCGCGCCTGCTCCGGTACCAGGCTCAGCGGAGTCATGCCCGGCTGAGTGTTGACCTCAAGCAGGAACAGCCCATCGATCCCCGCCTCGTCATCCCACCTGAAATCGGCACGCGACACGCCCTTGCAGCCAAGCAGCCGGTGCGCCTCGATCGCGATCCGCTCGCACGCAGCAGTGATCTCGTCGGGGATGTCGGCTGGATAGATATGATCGGTCATGCCTTCTGTGTATTTCGCATCGTAATCGTAGAAGCCGCTTTTGGGGCGGAGCTCAGTGACGCCGAGCGCCTCGCCGCCAAGCACCGCCGTCGTCAGTTCGCGCCCACGGATGAAGGGCTCGGCAAGCAGTTCTTCGAATTCGGCCCAGGGGCCAGGCGAGCCATGCGCAATCGGGTTGCCATAATTACCCTCGACGGTGACGATCGCGACGCCGACGGAGGATCCTTCGTTGACGGGCTTGAGGACATAAGGCCGTTTGATCGGATCGCCCTCGTAAAGCGTTTCGGATTTCACGATCCGCCCGCCGGGCATCGGGATACCGTGGGGCACCAGCATCAATTTGGTGAGCTGCTTGTCGATCGCGATCACAGAGGTCGCGAGCCCGGAATGGGTATATTTCAGCCCCATCAAGTCGAGCATGCCCTGGACCGAACCGTCTTCGCCCGGCGTGCCGTGGAGCGCGTTGAAGACGACATCTGGCGCAGCATCGGCAAGTTTGCGGGCCACGTCACGATCCATGTCGATCCGGGTGACGCGGTGGCCAAGACTTTCAAGCGCGCGCGCAATGCCATCGCCAGAGGTCAGCGACACCTCGCGCTCGGCCGACCACCCGCCCATCAGCACGGCGATGTTGAGGGACGCGGTCACAGGCACCCCTCCGCTCCCCGGCGAAGGCCGGGGTCCAGCCCTCTGCAGAAATCACGCGCGGCAGCGCGTTCGGCGCTTCGCGCCGAGCCTGGACCCCGGCCTTCGCCGGGGAACGAGAAACAGGACAAGCTCATTCCAACCCCACCCGCTGGATTTCCCATTCCAGATCGATCCCCGAATGCGCCTTCACCCGCGCCCGCACTTCCTCGCCCAATGCTTCGATATCTCCGCTCGTCGCGCCGCCCAGGTTGAGCAGGAAATTACAGTGTTTTTCGCTCACCTGCGCGTCACCGATGCGCAGGCCCCTGCAGCCGGCGGCGTCGATCACCTGCCAGGCTTTTTGGCCGGGCGGATTCTTGAAGGTGGAGCCACCCGTTCGGCTGCGCAGTGGCTGCGATTGCTCGCGCGCCTCGGCGATCCGCTCCATCTCCTCGCCGATCGTCGCTGGATCGCCCGGCAAGCCGCGAAAGGTCGCCGAAATAACGATTGCGCCTTCGGGCAGGGTCGAATGGCGATAGCTGTAGCCCAGCGCTTCAGCGGGCATCACCTGCCGCGCGCCGCCGGGCAACACCACTTCGCACTCGACCAGGATATCCTTCACTTCGCGGCCGTAAGCGCCGCCGTTCATCCGCACGAAGCCGCCGACGGTGCCGGGAATACCCCGCAGAAACTCAAGCCCGGATATGCCCCAATCGCGCGCCGTCGACGCGACGAGAATGCCAGAAGCACCGCCACCGCATGCCATCAGCGCGCCATTCTGCCGCGTGACGCCGGCAAATGCCTTGCCAAGCCGCACGACGACGCCCGGGATGCCGCCATCCCGAACGATCATATTGGAGCCGAGCCCCAGGGCCATCAGCGGCACAGCCGGGTCAAGCGCGGCGAGGAAGCTGGTGAGATCGTCGATATCGGCGGGTTCGAACAGCCATTCCGCAACGCCGCCGGATTTGAACCAAACGAGTGGGGCGAGCGGGGCTTCGGGCGTAAGGCGGCCGCGAACATCCAAATCCTCCCCGGCACGGGGAGGTGGCGCGCGCAGCGCGACGGAGGGGGGCGGCCGCAGGCGAACCGTTTGAGGGGCGCCCCCTCCACCAGCTTCGCTGGTCCCCCTCCCCGTATCGGGGAGGATTTGGGAAGGCCCACTCATCGCCTAACCTCGACAATCGCGTCTGCCAGTCCAGCCGCCCATTTCGTAATATCGCCAGCCCCAAGGCAGATCACCATATCACCCGGCTGGATCATCGCGGCGAGCGCCTGTGCCAGATCATCGGCGTCCGACACTATCGCTGCAGACCGATGCCCGCGCGTCTTCAACCCCTCCACCAGCGCATCGGAATCGACGCCCGCAACAGGCGCCTCGCCCGCTGCATAGACGGGCGTCACCAGCACGGCATCGGCATCGTTGAACGCCTGCTGGAAATCTTCCATCAGATTGCCGAGCCGCGAATAACGGTGCGGCTGGACCACCGCGATCACGCGCGCCGTTGCGCCCTCGCGTGCTGCCGAAAGCACGGCGCGGATCTCGACAGGATGGTGGCCATAATCATCGATGATCGTCACGGTGCCGCCGTCGAGCGGCACTTCGCCGACCTTGGTGAAGCGCCGCTTGACCCCCCCGAACTTGGCAAAACCCTGCTGGATCGTCGCATCGTCGATCCCCAGCTCAAGCGCAACGCCAATCGCGGCCAACGCATTCTGGACATTGTGGCGGCCCGGCATCGGCATCTCGATGCCCTCGATCGAGCGCTGGGTGCCATCGCGGTGGCGGATGATCGCTTCGAAGCGGTTGCCCCCCGCAATCGGCGTCACGTTCACCCCGCGCACATCGGCTTGCGCGGAAAAGCCATAGGTGACGACGCGGCGGTCGCGCAGCCGCGGAATGATTCCCTGCACTTCGGGATGATCAAGGCACAACAGCGCCGCGCCGTAGAACGGCACATTCTCGACGAATTCGACATAGGCGTCCTTGGCGCGCTCGAACGAACCATAATGATCGAGATGTTCGGGATCGATATTGGTGACGACCGCGATCGTGCCGTCCAATCTCAGAAAGCTCCCGTCGCTTTCATCGGCCTCCACGACCATCCAGTCGCTCGCGCCAAGGCGGGCGTTCGAGCCATAGCTGTTGATGATGCCACCGTTGATTACCGTCGGATCGACACCGCCCGCATCGAGCAGGGCGGCGATCATGCTCGTCGTCGTCGTCTTGCCGTGGGTGCCCGCGACCGCGACAGTCGATTTCAGCCGCATCAGCTCCGCGAGCATCTCGGCCCGCCGAACAACGGGAATGCGCCGCTCTAGCGCTGCCTCGACTTCGGGGTTGCCACGCTGGATCGCGGTGGAGGTGACGATGACGACGGCATCGCCCAGATTGGCGGCATCATGGCCGATATGCACTTCGATGCCCTTGGCGCGCAGCCCCTGGACGACATAGCCCTCGGCAACGTCTGAGCCCTGAACCTTGTAGCCCAGATTGTGCATCACCTCGGCAATGCCCGACATGCCGATGCCACCGATGCCGATGAAATGGATCGTCCCGATATCGGTCGCGACCCCTTTCATCGGAGATTTCCGATGAATGGAGTCGCCGGTCCACGGCTTGTCGAGGGGCCCCTCATGCGACGATCTTCGGATTTGCGAGCTCAAGCATAAGCCGCCTTGTCGCCAAACTTCACCGGCCTTGCGGCGCCGATCATCATGTCGCCGGCGGGCCCATCGAGACTTTCGACGAGATCGGCGAGATCGCGCGCGGCATCGGGTCGGCCGCAGCTGCGCGCGCGACCGGCTGCATTCAACAGCGCCGACGGATCGAGCCCGAGCTTTTGCATCTGCTTGGCGAGTTCGACGGGGGTGAAATTGCGCTGATCGATCGTCCGCGCGCCGCCCGCCATCGTCATCTCGCGCGCGTTGGCGGTCTGGTGATCGTCGGTCGCGCTCGGCAACGGCACCAGGATCGCCGGTCGGCCAGCCGCGGTGAGCTCGGCCAGTGTCGAGGCCCCGGCGCGGGCAATCACCAGATGCGCCCAGGCAAGCTGCTCGGGCAGATCGGGCAAATAGGTCGCGAGTTCGGCAGCGATGGAAAGCTGCGCATATTTCGCGCGCACCTGCTCGATATCTTCGATCCGCGCCTGATGCGTGACCTGTAGACGGCGACGAAAACTGATCGGCAACAGCGCCAGGCCATCGGGGACGACGTCGCTCAGGATGCTCGCGCCCTGGCTGCCGCCCGTTACAAGCACGCGAAAGATGCCGTCTTCCTCGAGCAGCGGATAAGGCCGCGTCCGCAACGCCAGCACCTGTTCGCGAACCGGATTGCCGACCAGATGGGCCTTGCCGCGCAGGCTATCCTTCAGCCGCTCGACATCGGGATAGGATGTGGCGATCGCATCGACCTTGCCGGCGACCAGCCGGTTGACCCGCCCGAGCACGGCATTTTGTTCATGGACTGCCGTCGGCACATGTTTGGCAAAGGCGCCCAGCAAGGCGGGCAGCGCTGGATAGCCGCCAAAGCCGATTACAGCGGCGGGGTGGCGCTGTTCGAACAGGCGGATCGCCATCTGCCGTCCCTGCAGCATGCTGAAGGCTGCGCGCGCCCAGCCGATCGGACCGCCGGAAAGCCTCCCAGCGGGCAGCACATGCGTCTCGATGCCCTCAAACAGCCCGGGAAAGCGCACACCGCGATCATCGCTGACCAGCGCGACGCTATGGCCGCGCTTGATCAATTCTGCGGCGAGCGCGGCAGCGGGCACCATGTGGCCGCCCGTGCCGCCTGCTGCCAGGACGAAATGGCGCGGCGCGCTCATTGGCCGCTCCACCGGACGATATAGGGTGATCGGGTAAGGAACGGGTTGCGCCGGGTGAAGGCAAGCAGCAGCCCCATCCCGATCGACAGGGCGATCATCGATGAACCGCCATAGCTGATAAAGGGCAAGGTCATCCCCTTGGAAGGGGCGATGCCGGTGTTGACCGCCATGCTCACCAGAGCCTGCGCCCCCAATTGAGTGGCAAGCCCCGCCGCAGCCAACATCCGGAAAGGATCGGGCTCATCGAGCAACTTGACGAACACCCTGACCACGATCGCAAGGAACAACAGCGCGATCACGGCGCAGGCGATCAGCCCGAATTCCTCGCCGATCACCGAGAAGATATAATCGGTATGCGCCTCGGGCAGGCGGAATTTCATCGTGCCACCCCCGGGCCCCGTCCCCGTCAACCCGCCGGCGGTGATCGTCGCATAGGCCATATCGGTCTGATAATGGTCCATCGCTGCGCCGTCTTCCCCGCGAAACAGAAACGCATCGATGCGGATGCGGGCGGTGTCATAGAACAGATAGGCGGCGACCAGCCCGATCGGCACGGCACCCACCAGCGCCCCCATCACTTTCAGCGGCGTCCCCGCGATCATCAGCAGCGCCAGCATGATCACCCCGAAGATGATCGTCTGGCCGAAATCGGGCTGCATCATCAACAGGCACGCGACCAGGGCCGTGGCGCCGACGGCGATCGGCACAACTGGCAAATCCTCGTCCTTGGCCTTGAGCGACAACAGCCACGCCATGCTGACGATGAAGAAAGGCTTCAGGAATTCGGAAGGCTGGAACTGCGCGATACCCATACCGATCCAGCGATGCGCGCCGTTTTTTTCCACACCGACAAAGGGAACCGCCGCCAGGAATACCAAAAACAGAAGCGCGCCGATCAGGGCAAGCCGCCGGGCGAGAGCCACTGGCAGCATCGAAACCACGAACATGATGGGCAACGATACCGCTACCCACATCACCTGCCGCCAGAAGTAATAAAGCGGCAGATAATGGACCTTCTCGCCCGAATAGCGCACCGCCGATGCGGGCGATGCGGCCGCCACCGCCAGCAGGCCGATCGCCATCAACAGCAACGCCAGCAACAGCAGCACCCGGTCAATATCGAAGAACCACATCCCCAGCGTGCTGCGATCGCCGCGACCGCCGCGTGGCTTCACGCGCGCCCACAACGCCTGCCGCTCGCTCCTGCTTCGACCATCGGCCTTGCCGCGCACATCGCTCATGCCAGTGCCTCCACCGCAGCGCGAAAGGCATCGCCCCGCGCCTCGTAATCCCGAAACTGATCGAATGACGCGCAGGCGGGCGAAAGCAGCACGGTGTCGCCCGCCTGCGCATGCGTCGCTGCGTGCAACACCGCCGTCTCAAGCGCGCCGCTGTGTTCCACCGGCATGTGCGGCGCGAGCAACGCGCCGAAACGCTCGGCTGCCTCGCCAATCGCATAGGCGCGCACGACGTGGCCGAAATGCGGCTTGCAGGCATCGAGATCATCGCTCTTGGCCTGTCCTCCGACGATCCAGTGGATCCGATCGAACGAGCCAAGCGCGGGCGCCGCGCTCTCGGGATTGGTCGCCTTGCTGTCGTCGACAAAGGCTACACCGCGGCGAACAGCAACGGTCTGCATCCGGTGCGCCAGGCCTTCGAAGCTCGCCAGCCCTGTGTCGATAGAGGCCTCGGCAATGCCGAGCGCTTGGGCCGCATTGATGGCGGCAAGCGCGTTCTGTGCATTATGCGGGCCTTGAAGGCTGGGCCAGCGCGATTGATCCATGCAGAAACCGGGGGCGATCTTGATGAGATGCTCGCCCCGTGCGGAAAGGCCGCGCGCGATCAACGCCGATGGCGCGTCGGCGATGCTGATGATCGCTGTATGCGCTGGTGACTGCATCGCGAACAGCCGCGCCTTGGCAGCAGCATAGGCCTCGAACCCGTCATAGCGATCAAGATGGTCGGGGGTGATGTTGAGCAGCACCGCCACGTCGCAGTCGAGGCTTTGGGTCAGGTCGATCTGGTAGCTCGACAGCTCGAGCACATAGATGCCGCCTTCTGAAAGCGGTTCTTGGCTAAGGATCGGCAGCCCGATGTTGCCGCCCATCATCGTCGGCACGCCCGCGCCGGCGATAATGTGATGAAGCAGCGCGGTCGTCGTGGACTTGCCGTTGGTGCCGGTGATGCCGACGACCTTGTGCGGCGGGAGATCGGCGCGCGCCTGCGCGAACAATTCGATATCGCCGATGATCGGCACGCCCGCTGCTGTCGCGCGGGCAGTGATTGGATGCCGATTGAGCGGCACGCCCGGCGAGACGATGATCGCATCGAACGATGCCAGATCAATCGTGTCGAGATCGGCGATCGTCAAATCCTCCCCCGTGGCAGGGAGGATTGCGAGCCGCCGCGCTTCGGCCGAATCCCACGCCGTCACTATCGCGCCGCTAGCGAGCAGCGCATTCACCGTCGCCGCGCCCGAGCGCGCCAATCCCAGCACCGCAAAGCGTTGGCCGCGCCAGGCGTCGTTGGTGATCACCGCAGCTTCAACGTCGAGAGACCCGCAAGCGCGAGCACTATGGCGATGATCCAGAAACGGATGACCACGGTCGGCTCGCTCCAGCCGAGCTGCTCGAAATGGTGATGGATCGGCGCCATCTTGAAGACGCGCCTGCCGGTTCGCTTGTAGAAGAACACCTGGATGATCACGCTCATCGCTTCGACGACGAACAGCCCGCCGATAATGCCGAGCACGATCTCGTGGTGCGCCACGACCGAAATCGCGCCAAGCGCCCCGCCCAGCGCAAGACTGCCGGTATCGCCCATGAAAACAGCGGCGGGCGGTGCATTGAACCACAGGAAAGCCAGGCCCGCGCCCGCGATTGCGCCGCAGAAAATCGCCAGATCGCCTGCGCGCGGCACATGCGGAATGCCCAGATAATCGGCAAATTTCACGTTGCCCGCCAGATAGGCGATGATCATAAACGCAACCGAGGCGATGATCACCGGCATCGTCGCCAGTCCATCGAGCCCATCGGTCAGGTTTACCGCATTGCCGAACGCCACGATCGTGAAGGCGGCAAAAACGATATAGAAATAGCCGAGATCGATCGACACGCCTGTTACGAACGGCAAATAAAGGTGGGTGCCGTTATGCTGGATGATGATCCAGCTGGCGATGCCTGCAATCGCGAACTCGCCGAGCAATCGCATCCGCCCCGAAATCCCCGCGGTGCTCGCCTTGCGAACCTTGTCGTAATCGTCGAGGAAACCGATCATCCCAAAGCCCAGCGTGACGAACAGGCATGCCCATACGAACGGATTGGTGAGATCCATCCACAACAGGATCGCGATCGTCATGCTGGTCAGGATCATCAGCCCGCCCATTGTCGGCGTGCCGCGCTTGGCGAGATGGGTCTGCGGGCCGTCGCTACGGATCGGTTGCCCCTTGCCCTGACGCACCCTCAGCCAGCCGATGAATCGCGGGCCAATGATCAGGCCGATGATCAGCGCGGTCGCGACGGCGCCGCCCGTGCGAAAGCTGAGATACCGCACCAGATTGAGAACGCTTGGGAAGCCCAGATATTGCGCGATGAAATAGAGCATTATGCCTTCCCGCCAGCGAGCGCTGCCACCAACGCCGCCAGCCCAACACCGTTGGAGCCTTTGATCAGCACCGCGTCACCGTCTGCAATCACCTCTGCGAGTGCCCGCCCGGCTGCGGCTGCATCGGGCACATGGACGAAATCGCACCGCCCCTCAAGCGCCTTTGCGAGCGCCGACATGGCATCACCGACAAGGATCGCCTTTGCGACGCCCGCGCCTGCCAAAGGGCCGGCAAGGGCGGCGTGGAAATCGCTGCTTTCGCGGCCGAGCTCGCGCATCTCGCCCAGCACTGCAATCTTGCGCGGGGCCTTTTCAGCGGCCAGCACAGCCAGCGTTGCCGTCATCGATACCGGGTTGGCATTATAGCTTTCATCGATGATCAATGCCTTGCCGCCGCCCTCAAGGCTGGCGAGGAAACGAGCGCCCCGCCCCGGCAAGCCGCCGAGTTCGGCAAGCGCCAGCCCGGCGACCGCGACATCGCCTCCAACGGCCTCCACCGCTGCGAGCACGGCGAGCGCATTCGATACCCAATGTGCGCCGGGCTCACCGACGGTGAAGCTGAGTTCGCGGTGCATCAATCTGGCGGTGACGAAAGTGCCCCCCTTTGGCGTCCGCATCGTCTCCAGCGCACGCACATCGGCACCTGCCCCGCTGCCGAAACTGATCACCTGCTCGGCATGTTCGCGCGCTGCGGCTGCCAGTCGGTCGTGATGCGGACTATCGAACGGGACAATGGCGATGCCCCCCGGCTCCAGCCCTTGAAAGATTTCAGCCTTTGCGTCGGCGATGCCGGCCTCGTTTTCGAAGAATTCGATATGCGCGGGCGCGATCGCAGTGATGATCGCAACATGCGGGCGGACGATCTGGGTGAGCAGCGCCAGCTCCCCTGCATGATTCATCCCCATTTCGAAAACGCCGTATCGGCTCGCCTCGGGCATCCGGGCAAGGCTCAGCGGCACGCCGGTATGGTTGTTATAGCTTTTGACTGATCGATGGGCACTGCCCGGCGCGGCACGATCGAGCGCGGAAAACAGCGCCTCCTTGGTGCCCGTCTTGCCGACCGATCCAGTGACGCCGATCACCTTGCCCGCCATCCGCCTGCGCGCCGCGTGCGCAAGCAGATCAAGCGCCGCCACGGTATCGTCGACAAGCACATACGGCTGGCCCGGATGCGCGGGCGGTTGCGATACGACCGCCCCGCCCGCGCCCCGGGAGAACACATCATCAAGGAAGCGATGCCCGTCGGTCGTCTCGCCCCTCAGCGCGACGAAAAGATCGCCCGACCCCACTTCACGCGAATCGAACGCGACGCCCCCGACGGCGAACGGCGCCGATGCCACCCCGCCGGTCGCCACTTCGATCGCCTGCGAGGTCCACAGGCTCACGCCGCGCACTCGCGCGCAACCGTCACGTCATCAAACGGCAGGACGAGATCGCCGACGATCTGGCCCTGCTCATGGCCCTTGCCCGTCAGGATGACGATATCCTGCGGGCCCGCCGCCGCAATGGCAGCGGCAATCGCCTGCCGCCGATCGGCGATCTCGGTCGCATCGGGGGCGCCCTCCATCACGGCAGCACGGATCGCGGCAGGATCTTCACCCCGCGGATTGTCGTCGGTCACGATCACCAGATCGGCAAGCGCTGCCGCCGCCTCGCCCATTGGCGCGCGCTTGCCGGGATCGCGCTCGCCGCCTGCGCCGATCAGCACGATCAGCTTGCCTTCCACATGCGGCTTCAGCGCGGCAATCGCTGCCTCGATTGCATCGGGGGTATGCGCATAATCGACATAAACGGGCGCGCCGCTCCGCGCGATCACGGCCCGCTCCAATCGCCCGCGCACCGGCTGCAAACGGCCGAGCGCCTGCAATGTCTGCGCGACGTCGCCCCCGGTCGCGATCACAAGCCCGGCAGCGGTCAGCGCATTGGCGGCCTGATAGGCGCCGATCAGCGGCAGGTTGACACGGTGAAGCGCCCCATCCGCCTCGATGACCAGCCCCTGGCCCAGCAAGGTCGGCGCGCGCGACACCAGCCGCAATGTCTCGCCGCGCTCGCCCACCGTGATCAAGCGGTTGCCGCGCTCGCGTGCCAAGTCGATCACGCGCGGCGCATGTTCATCATCCGCCCACACCACCGACGTGCCGTCGGCGTCGAGCACTTCGGCAAACAGCCTCAGCTTGGCGGTGAAATAATCGGCCATGTCACGGTGATAATCGAGATGATCGCGGCTGAGGTTGGTGAATGCCGCTGCCTGCACCGGCAAGCCCTCGGTCCGGTATTGCGACAGGCCGTGGCTCGATGCCTCGAACGCCAGATGCGTTACGCCTTCGCGGGCCAGCCCGGCGGCATTGGACAGGAAGGTCACGATATCGGGCGTGGTCAGGCCCGTCGTCGCGTGGTCACCTGCAGTCGTGACGCCCAACGTGCCGATCGAGGCGGCATGATGGCCCGCCATGCGCCACAGCTGGCGGGTCAGTTCAGCGGTCGATGTCTTGCCATTTGTGCCGGTGATCGCAACCGCCACTTCGGGAAATGGCTTGAAAAAACCTGCGGCGAGGCGCGCAAACACAGCGCGTGGATTATCGGCGGCGATATGCACGGCGCCTTCGACCGCGACACCCGGCCGGGCCACGACCGCCACGGCGCCCCCCGCAACCGCGGCGGGGATGAAATCCTCGCCATTGACGCGCATTCCCTCGAACGCGCCGAACACCGTTCCCGGGGCGACCTTGCGGTGATCGATCGCAAAACCCGTCACGAGCGCAGGCTCGCCGTTGCCAGTGAGCGCGCCCAGTTTCATGACCGCACCTTCATTCGGGCACGGCCTGGTCTTCACCCGGCGCGTGCCACAGCAGCGGCAGCAATTCGGATACATCGACGTCGCGGTTGAGATCGGGGGTCACGCCGAGCATCGATCCGGTCCGCATGATGACGCGAGAGACAACGGGCGCCACCGTCCAGGCAGCGGTCGTCTGGCCAGCCGATTGGGCATTGGCGACGGGCGAATCGAGCATCGCCACGACGACATAGCGTGGCGAGTCCATCGGGAAGGCAGCAGCGAAGGTCGATACATTGCGTTTATGCGAATAGCCGCTTTTCATGGCAATTTCAGCAGTACCGGTTTTGCCGCCGACGCGGTAGCCCGGCGCTTCGCCCTTGCGGCCGGTTCCCTGCAGCACGACGAGGCGCAACAGCTGCCGCATCCGATCGCTGGTTGCTTGTGAGATCACCTGTCGGCCCTGTGCCCCATGGCCGGGTTCAACCCGCAGCAGCGTTGCTGGACGCCAGATGCCGCCGTTGACAAGGGCCGCATAAGCGCTTGCAAGGTGCAGTGGCGTCACCGCGATGCCGTGGCCATAGCCGCTCGTCATCACCGTCACCCGCGCCCAGTATTTCTGCCATAACGGCGCCTGCTTCTCGTGCAGCTCGATATCGGGCTTGGTGTCGAAGCCGAGCTTGCGGAACATCGCCTGCATCCGCTCTTTGCCAAGCTCATCGGCGATCCGGGCTGTCACGATGTTCGACGAATGGACGAGCGTTTCAGGAATATCGAGATAGCGTCGCTGGGGGTGATCGTCCTTGATGTGAAAGCGCCCAACCGTCAGCGGCTCGCGCGCGTCGAAGCGTCGTGACATTGAGGACACGACCCCGCTGTCGATCGCCGCTGCCATCGTGATCGGCTTGAAGGTGGACCCGAGCTCATAGACGCTCTGGGTCACGTTGTTGCGCATCTGATCGTCGCTCGCGCCCTTCACCTGGTTGGGGTTGAACATCGGCAGCGACACCATCGCGATCACTTCGCCGGTACGCACGTCGAGCACGACGCCGGCTGCGCCCTTGGCCTGGAACGACAGCATCGCTGCACCAAGCTCGCTCTCCATTGCCGCCTGCACGCGCGAATCGAGCGCGAGCGCAACCGGCTTGGCGCGCTCGACCGGATTGCTGAGCTGGTCGTCGAGCGTCCGCTCCATGCCCCGCACGCCGTGGCCATCATAATCGAGAAAGCCGAGCGCGTGCGCGGCCATCGTCGATTGCGGATAGAGCCGCTCGGGTTCGCGGGCAAAGGCCATTGCCGGCTCGCCAAGGGCGTTCACGTCGCGCACGAGCTCGGGCATTGCCCGGCGCTGAAGATAGGCAAAAGGTGCCCGCGACTGGAGCAGCCGCAGATACCAGGCAGCATCATGCTCGGGCATCAACTGAGCGAGTTTCGGCGCGAGGTCTTCGGGATCGTTGATCAGTTTGTTGGGGTGGATGCCGATCGACCAGGCATCGATTGTCCGGGCCAGCGGCGCGCCGTTGCGATCGACCAGATCGCCTCGTAACGGCACCAGCGCCGCCGCTGCATCACGTGTCGTCGCCGGCTGGGCAAAGGCGGCAAGCCAGGCGAGCCGCACGATCACCAGCATCACGCCGGCGGCGATCAGCAACATCAGCATCATCATGCGGACCGGCGCGATCTGCGCCATCACATGGCGTTGACCGGTCAGCCGTCGCGTCGGGGCGGGCCGGGCAACAAGCAAGTTCAACGCAGACCACCGGCTTCGGCGCGCGCGCCGTTGACGAGGTCTCCGATCGTCGAATCGCTCAACAGGCTGCGATCGAGCATCGCCACCGCCTGGGCCGGCACGCGCGCGCCGATCCGAGATCCAGCATGCGTCGGCATCGGTGCGACACTCGCCAAAACGGTCCGCACGATCGCGGGCTTGGCAACCGGCGCAGTGACAGCCGGCTGAACGAGCGCCGGGATCGGCGCCGCCACCGCCCTCGCTGCGCCTGCAACCGGGGCGGCGCCGGTCTGCGGCATCGCCGGCACGACATAAGCGACATTTGCAACCTGCGGCTGCGCGCCCGGCTGGTTGAAGTCGATCTGCGCCAGCGCGGCTTCGTCGGTCACGAATTGATCGGCGCTTGGCGCGGCGAGCGCCAGCACCTCCCCGTTCCATCGTTCCAATTGGGCGAGATTGGCGCGCGTGTTGAACTCGGTTTCGAGCGACCGGATGTCGCGCTGCGCCGTCTGGATCGCCTGGGCGACATCGGCGACTTTCTTGCGTTCGGTCGCGACCTGGAGCGAGACCATATAGAAGCCGAGGACGACGATGACGCCGCTTAGGAACCAGCCCAAACCCCTAAACCGATAAGCCGCCGTCATCGTGCTTCTCCCAAAGGCCAGGGCGCGGCGTCCGTGCGCTGCGCCACGCGTAATGTTGCTGATCGTGCCCGCGGATTGCGGGCAATTTCGGCTTCGTCTGCGCGCACCGCGCGACCGACGCTTTCGAAGCTTGGCGGTGCCTTCGCCGCCGCCACGGGCAGGTGCCGCGAGCCGGCGGGCGTTGCGCCACTGCGCTCGCGCAGGAAGCGCTTCACCAACCGGTCCTCGAGACTGTGGAAGGTCACTACAGCCAGCCGTCCGCCGGGGCGCAACACCCGCTCGGCCGCTGCCAGTCCATCGGCCAACTCGTCGAGCTCGCGATTGAGATGAATACGGATCGCCTGGAAGGTGCGCGTCGCCGGGTCCTTCTTGTCGTGCGGGCGATAGCCGAGCGCGCGTCGCACGACATTGGCGAGTTCGGAGGTCCGCGTGATCGGGCGGGCAGCGACGATCGCGCGGGCAACGCGGCGGGCGCGCGGTTCCTCGCCATATTCATGGATTACATCGGCAATTTCGGCTTCGTCGGCCTCGTTGACAAAATCGGCAGCGCTCATGCCCGCCTGGCTCATCCGCATGTCCAGCGGGCCATCCGACTGAAAGGAAAAGCCGCGCTCAGCCTGATCGAGCTGCATCGAGGAAACGCCGATGTCCATTGTCACCCCGTCAACCGGAATCGCGTCGCGCTGCCCAAGCTCCGCCTCGATTGAGGAGAACACGGCATGCACCAACGTCAGCGTCCCGGCCGCATCGGCGGCGAGCACTGTCCCATTTGCGATTGCATCGGGATCGCGGTCGAAGGCGATTACCTGCGCGCCGTCCGCCAGCATCGCCCGGGTATAGCCGCCCGCGCCGAACGTGGCATCGACATGGCGCGAGCCGGGCACGATGGCGAGCGCATCGATCACCTGATCGAGCAGCACCGGCACATGGGGGGTCGCGCTCAAAGCGTCTCCCCCTTTTCGCTCATCAGGAAACGCACCGCCGCCTTCATCTTCGGCGAGGCGGTTTCGCAGTCGACGATCGTTGCAGGGTCCCAGATTTCGAAATAATCGCCAAGCCCCATGAAGAAGGCATATTTGCCGATCTTCAGTTCATGGCGCGGGAATGGCGGCAGAATGAAGCGCCCGCTCGAATCGAACGGCAAGGTATCGGACAGCATCGCATCGCGCAGGATCAGCGATTTCGGCGCCCCGTCGACACCGGCATTGGCATTGGCGCGCTCGTTCAGCTTGGCGACCAGCTGGTTCGAATAATCGAGATCATAGGCGATCAGGCAGGGATCGCTCTCATGCATCGCGATGACGATCGTGGAGGCGTCCTTTGGATCGGTGCCGGCAGGCGTCCGGGCAACCAGCGTCGCACGCAGCGCAGACGGGATCGCGACTCGACCCTTCTCGTCCACCTGCTGGAGCGCATAGCCCTGATAGATACCCCTGCCCGACACGCCCACCTCGCTCGTGGTGCGCAAAGCTCTCTCGCCCCGTGAATCGGCCTTGATGCCGCCACGATTGTTTCGACTCGCGAACAAGAGAGCCCGCCCCTGTTAACCATGAGGTATCAGGGGACTATGCGGGATGCAACGGGAGATTTGGGGATTTAGCGGGTGAAGAGGCTAACTAGGACCAAATTGACGGGTGGAAAGCCTATCTGGACAGTAATCGAAAGGCACTGCGTCAACGGAACATTCGGTGAACATTGGGTTTAGGGGCACAAATTCCCCTGAAATGGGGTCAAAACCCCCAACATGACTGTAAGCGCTGCTGATCGCACCGCGCGGCATCATTTTTTTACCTCGACCGTTCGCGCTGGTGCGGTGCTGTTCAGCGCTTCGGTGGCAGTACTGGGGGTGACGCCCAGCTCGGCTAGCGGCTCCTTCGGGGAATCACCGGCGGCGGTTTCGTTGTCCATCGTCAATTCGGCAACGATCGCGGGCTTGGCTGCACCGACGACGGTAACCGGAGTCTCGCGGCTCGCCGAACTGAAGATGGCGCTCGCCAGGCCGATCAGCAGCAAGACGAGGGCGAGGCCTGTCATCCCCACCTTCACGCGTTGCATCGCCTGCGTCTGTTCACTGGCTTTTTTAATCATGCGACCCGCAAGCTATAGGAGTTGCGCGATTTTGTCGAACCCCGCCTCAGTCTCGCATGAGCCGTATTGGAACAGGCAATCCCTTTGCCTCGAGCCAGGCGCGATTATACAGCGTCGACAGGTAGCGAAAGCCGGTGTCGCACAGGATCGTTGCCACGCGACTGCCCGGGCCCAGCCGCCGGGCGAGCCGGATCGCGCCAGCGACATTGATGCCGGATGATAACCCCAGGCAAAGCCCCTCCTCGTCGAGCAACCGGCTCGTCCACTCCAGCCCTTCTTCATCGGAAATGCGGAACTGCGTATCGATCGGGGCGCCCTCGAGATTGGCGGTGATCCGCCCCTGCCCGATCCCTTCGGCAACTGATGACCCCTCCGCCTTCAGTTCGCCGTGCGCGTAGTAATTATAAAGGGCGGCACCGTGCGGATCGCTCAGCGCAATCGTCACCTTTTCGTCCTTGTCCTTCAGGCCAAGCCCGACCCCGGCGATCGTGCCCCCGGTGCCCGCCGCACAGGTGAAACCGTCGATCCGCCCGTCCATCTGCGTCCAGATCTCCGCTGCCGTGCCCGTGATGTGGGCGCGACGATTGGCGATATTGTCGAACTGGTTGGCCCAAACCGCATTGGCGGTCTCCTGCGCGATCCGGCGCGACTGGTGAACGAAATGGCAGGGGTTCGAATAGGGGGCCGCCGGTACCAGCACGAGTTCGGCGCCGAGCGCGCGCAGCGTATCCATCTTCTCGCGGCTCTGCGTTTCGGGCATGACGATGATCGTCTTATATCCCTTGGCATTGGCGACGAGGGCGAGCCCGATTCCGGTGTTGCCCGCCGTCCCCTCTACGATCGTGCCGCCGGTCCTGATCAGCCCGCGCTCCTCGGCATCCTCGACGATCGACAGCGCCGCGCGATCCTTCACCGAAGCGCCGGGATTGGCGAATTCGCACTTACCGAAAATCTCGCCGCCGCTCGCGTCGCTCGGGCCCTTCAGCCGGACCAGGGGCGTGTTGCCGATCAGCGCGAGCGTGTTTGGGACAGTTGTCATGCGGGCCTAAATGGCGGGTGGCATGCTCGCGGGCAAGCGAGCGATGCTATCCCGCCGCAAATCCGCGCTGTCTGCGATATATGATTGTGGTATGTTGGGGGGGGGGACGGAGGTAGCTATGGCCAGTCCATTAAACATCGATGACGAAGCGACCGTTCAGATGGCGCACGACTTGGCCAAGGCCAAGGGGTTGACCGCGACCGACGTCATCAAGGCAGCGCTCGAGCGCGAGATGCGCGAGCGTTCGGAAGATCGAGGGCGAAGACTTGCAGAGATCGATGAGATCGTCGCGGAGTTTCAGCGGAACATGCCGCCGGAGTGGATCGGCAAGACCAGCAAGGAGCTAATAGACGCGATCTATGACGAGGACGGCCTGCCGATATGATCGTCGATTCGTCGGCAATCATCGCAATCCTTCTGGACGAGCCTGAAAAACCGCATTTGTCGCCAAGATTCTGGGAGAGGAAAGATGCAGCGTATCGGCCGGATCATGGATCGAACTGGCGGCTGTACTAACGCGTCGAGATGATGATCGTTTGACGGCGCTCTACCCCCTGATTGATAGGTTAGCGATCGAGATCGTCCCCGTGACCGTCGATCAGGCACGGATTGGGCATGACGCCTATCGCAGCTACGGTCGCGGCACCGGTCATGCCGCGCGGCTCAATTTTGGCGATTGCTTCTCCTATGCGCTCGCCAAGGCAACGGGGGAGCCGCTGCTGTTCAAGGGCGATGATTTCCCACGTACTGATGTTGCGTCCGCCGTCTAACCTAAGCCCCGCCCTTGCATCACACCCGCACCCCCGCCCGCGCCAGATGCGAGTCCAGCCGCCCGCCAGCCCACAAAAAGAACATCCGGTAATCACTCGCCAGCGACCATAACGGATAGGTAAAGGTCGCCGGGCGGTTCTTCTCGACGCCGAAATGCGCGGCCCAGGCGAAACCGTAACCAGCGAGCGGCACCAGCGCCCACCACCACCCGCCAAGTACAACCGCGACGCCCACAAAGCCGAAGGTTAGCGCCGTGCCGATATAATGGAGTTGACGCGTCTCGGGCTTGGCATGTTCGCGCAGATAATGGGGCCAAAAATCGGCGTAACGGGTGATCTTGCTCATGGCAGACAGATTAACGGCGACGACGGGCACCGCAAGCCGCTTTGCCATCGGTCCAAATCAAGAAATATCGCAGGCGGACAGGCGAGTTGACCCTCTTTCCTACACGGCACCATTTTGATATGTTCGATTTATGTTCCGCTGCGCCGCCCCTGTCGAGTCGTCCGCCTACCCGGCTCCAGTCGCCCATGCGGAGGGGGGTATAAAGAAGGGCGTCACTTTCGTAACCTTCCGGGCCGACGCGACCACTGACATCGCCCTCCCGCCGCGACCGCTTCGCTGGCTGTTCCTCGATCTCAACAGCTATTTTGCCAGCGTCGAGCAGCAGCTGAACCCAGCGCTTCGTGGCAAGCCGATCCTCGTCGCGCCGGTCGATAGCGATACCACCGTCGCGATTGCGGCCTCTGTCGAGGCGAAGCGCTTCGGTATCAAGACGGGCACGCCGGTGTGGGAGGCCAAGCGCCTGTGCCGCGATCTCATCATCACGCCGGCGCGGCATGACAAATATGTCGAGTTTCACGAGGCAATCGTCGCCGAAATATGGCGGCATATTCCCGTCACTAAAATCTGCTCGATCGACGAGGTCGCCTGCCGTCTGCTCGATAATGAAAATAGCGCCGAAGCCGCGATCGCGCTGGCACACCGCATCAAGGCCGGAATCCGGGCCAATATCGGCGAATGCATGACAAGCTCGGTCGGCATCGCCCCCAATCGGCTGCTCGCCAAGCTCGCGTCGGATATGCAGAAACCCGACGGTTTGGTGATTCTGAGCGCCGAAACCCTGCCGCAGCGCCTCTTTGATCTGGAATTGCGCGATATTGCCGGGATCGGCGCCAAGATGGAACGGCGGCTCGCGCGGGACGGGATCAACGATATCCGGCAGCTTTGCGAACGCCGCCCGCGCGATGCCGGCACTGCCTGGGGCGGTACCAATGGCGATCGGCTCTGGTATCTGCTCCACGGCGTCGATCTGCCCGAAAAGGCTTCGCAGAGCAGGACAATCGGGCACAGCCATGTGCTTTCGCCCGGCAAGCGCGGGCTGGAGCCAGTGCGGCTAACCGCCCGGCGCCTTGCGCTAAAAGCGGCAAGCCGATTGCGACGAAAAAACTATCGCAGCCGGCTGCTCGTGCTCCACGGCAAGTTCGAGGACGATAAGAGCAACTGGCGTGCCTCTGTTAAGCTGCCCGCCACGCAGGACAGCTTCGTGATTCTCAATGCGCTCGACAGCCTGTTTCCAAGGCTGGCGGCTGCCGGCCGGGCACGCGGCGGCGGGTTTCAACTCCGGATGGTTGGCGTCACGCTGTGCGAGATCGAGCCCGAAGTTGGCGAGCAGGGATCGCTGTTCGCAGCGCTCGATCCCAATGACCCATTGGCGCGCGAGACGCGGGGGTTGGCCCTCAGCCGGGCAATGGATTGCATCAACGAGAAATTCGGCCGCCACGCCGTTTCGGTCGGGCCAATCCACGGCGGGCGCATCGACCGCGTGGGCACCAAGATCGCCTTTGGCCGCATTCCAGAGCGGCATGAGTTTCACGAGTGAGCGGCCGGCAATCCTGTTTGAATATGTGACGTTTTTGTTGCGTCGCAAAATGATGCCGTGGCGGGTTTCGTGAGGTCTTGACGAATGATGTTGCGTACGCGAAGAATTTGCCTGCCATGAAAAACACGCTCCTTTCCGCCGCCGCCGCGATGATGGTTCTGCCACTCGCCGCCTGTGACAACAAAGCCGAGACGGTGACCACGACGGCGCCCGATCCGCAAGCGGCCGAACTCGCCAAGAGCGCGCCGGTGGTGCTGCCGCCGTCGATGAAGGCGTCGGTCACCTTCCGCTGCAAGGACAACAGCCTTGTCTATGTCGATTTCTTCTCCGGCGACGCCCAGGCCAATCTGCGCACCGACAAGACCAAGCCGCCGATCAAGCTGACGGCAGAAAAGGCCGGCGATCCAATGGTCGCCGATGGCTATTCGATGACGGGAACGCCCAAGGCGATCACGCTCAGCCAGCCCGGCAAGCCGAGCATGGCCTGCAAGACCTGATCTTAGCGACCAGCGCAAACCCAACCGGGCCGGTGGTGCAAACCACCGGCCCCTTTTTATTCGAAAAGGCGTTGTCCAAACGCGCGGCCTTGCCTCCAACCTGTCGCTGCGGCACGATGGCTGGCCACAGAGGAAGGACCGCTAACCCTTGGCGACCATTGCGATCTACAGCCTGAAGGGCGGCGTCGGCAAAACCACGCTTGCCGTCAACCTCGCTTGGTGCGCGGCAACGCTGTCGGCGCGCCGAACGCTGCTGTGGGATCTCGATCCCCAGGCGGCGAGCACCTTCATGCTCACCGAACGCAAGACCAAGGATCAGGCCCAATCGGTGTTCACCAAGGATGTCGATCCCGCCAAGCTCATCCGTCAAACTGGCGTCGACAGGCTCGATCTGATCGGCGCCGATGCCTCGCTCCGCGGGCTTGATGTGCTGTTCCACGAACTCGACAAGAAGAAACTGCTCACCAAGCTGCTCGCATCGGTTGGCAAGAATTATGATCGCGTCCTGCTCGATTGCCCACCGGGGCTGACCGAGACGAGCGATCAGGTGATGCGCGCCGCCGACCTGATCGTGGTGCCGGTCATTCCCTCGCCGCTTTCAGAACGCGCCTTTGCTGCCGTCAAGGAGCAGTTGGGCGATCGATCACAGCTGATGCCGGTGCATTCGATGGTCGACCGGCGGCGCAAGCTCCATGCCGATGCGCTGGCGCGCCACCCCGATTGGCCCGTCATCCCGATGGCGAGCATCGTCGAATCGATGACGGTGCGCCGCGCGCCGCTGGGCAGCTTCGGCGGTAAATCGCCTGCCGGCCAATCCTTTGCTTTGCTGTGGCAGGCAATCGAGCGCCGCGTGGTCGAACCGGCCCGTAAGCGCTGACCGGGCTGCCGGCGATAACGGCGCTCGATCCGAAACTGGTGCTTGGCGCTTATGCCGTCGGCGTGTTCCCGATGGCAGATCATCGCCGCGCCGACGGCGTCTATTGGGTGGAGCCGAAACGCAGAGCGATTCTCCCGCTTGATGGCTTTCGGCTGTCGCGATCGCTGCGCAAGACGATCGCCGCCGATCGCTATTGCGTAACCGCTGACACCGCCTTCGATGCAGTGATCTCGCTGTGCGCCGAAAGCGTGGGCGATCGCCCGGAAACCTGGATCAACGGTGCGATCGAAGCCGCGTTTCGCGAATTGCATCGCCGTGGCTATGCCCATTCGATCGAATGCTGGGAGGGTGATACGCTGGTGGGCGGGCTGTACGGCCTGGCCTTGGGCCGGGCGTTCTTTGGTGAAAGCATGGTCAGCCGGGCGCGCGATTCATCCAAGGTCGCGCTCGCCTGGCTCGTCGCCAGATTGCGGGAGGGCGGCTTCACGCTGCTAGATTGCCAGTTCCAGACGGATCATCTCGCCTCGCTGGGCGCGATCGAGATCAGCCGGGCCGATTATCTGGCGTTGTTGGCGGGTGCAGTCGACGGCGCCGTGGAGGGCGCGCTTGGCACCGCAGCTGTGCTCGGGGCAGCGGCCGCGCCGTCGGAGCGTGGTTTGGCAGCGTTGGGCGATTTTTTCGCACTGGATGCTATCTTGGCGCCCTCCCCCGCTGAGACGGTATCGACGCCGCGGCCGGGGAAAGTCATCGCGCAGCTCTTGGTCCAGACATCGTAAATCGGGTGCTGGACGACGTTCAGGCTTGGCCGCTCCTTGAACAACCAGCCTGAAAAAACTCGACGCCACCGCCGATCGAGCTGTTCGACATCCAACTGGACGAAAGCACCCGTATAGTGATCCTGCTCCCAAGGCGCTGTCTGTTCACAAGCGCGCAGCCGCACGACGACGTCGCCAATGCGGACCGCCTCGCCGGGCTTTAGCGTGACGTCACGCGCAACGCCGTTGCGCTTGTTCAGCAGGCCCAGCACGGCGACGCGCTGCGCCATTGGCGTCGTCCCCTTCACAAGATCAGTCGTGGGGGTCACATCGACGGTGTCGATATTGGTGAGGCCCTGCGCCTGATCGAGCGCGGTGGTGCCTACAGTCGGCACCGAGGCCCTTTCGGCTGGGCCGGCAAACCAGGTGCTGTAAACGAACCACCCGGCAACACCGATCGCGACCAACGCGGCCGCGATCGCGGCCAACAGTCTTGGCTTCATTCGCCGGGCGCCCAGGCTTCGTAATCGCCCGTCGCCGCAGCGCGCTTGCCGCCGCGTTCCAGCGCGCCAGCGGGACGATAGGCTTCGGTCGTGCCCGTGAGGTTCGGAAGGGCAGGCTTCTGCCACCGGCGTGGCGGCGGCAACGAGGCGTCGGGCAGCGCATCCACCTGATGATGCAGCCAGCCAAACCATTCGGGAGGCACCCGGCTAGCATCGTTGGCACCGGCATAGATCACCCAGCGGCGGGTAATGCCGTTCATGTCCACGCCGCCTTCATAATAAGCATTGCCGAGCGAATCGTCGCCAACCCGGCGCATCCCGCGCAGCGCGCGCTTGGTGCCGATGGTGGCGCCATTCCACCAGGTGAAGATCGATGCGAGCAAGCCCATGTCCGCCGCTTACCCCGCCCGCGCGCCGCCATCAATCCGTTTCGGGAAATGCGCGCTGCTCCGCCAGGCCGTTTTATTCCAGCCGCTCGACCACGACCGCAAGCGGCCCCTTGCGGCCATCGACGATCCGCGCGCGCAACGGCTCATCCGGGACGACATCGTCTATCTGGCCGCGCCGCAGCGTTTCCATATGAAAGAAGATGTCGCTCGAATCACAATCACGCACCAAAAAGCCGTACCCCTTCAATCGATTGAACCATTTGACGGTTACGGCTTCGAAGGGGCCCGCCGACTCGATCAGCGCAGTCGGGTCGATCCGATCGCTCCCGGCATGCAATCGGGGCGAAGGCTCGACCACATTCGACAGGTCGATCGCGATAATCTGGGTTGCATGATAGCCGCGATCGCGCCGGACGGCGACGCAATCGATTCGGGCGCCTTCCGGCAGGCTACGCCGCCCATGTGGCTCAAGTATCGAAAAATGAACCAGAATATCGCCGGCATTGGGGTCGTCTGCGACCAGAAATCCAAAGCCACGGGTGACATCGAACCATTTCAGCGTGCCCGAGAAACGACGCTCGTCCAGCGTACCCTCGTCGATGGCAAGCAGCGTCGAGCAATCCCGCCCTGCCCCAACAATGCCAACCGGCCCCGCTTCCATCCGCATCGTAACAGCCCCCTGTTGGGCTTATGCTAGCATAGGATTTGGCAGGCGGAAATTCTTCGCGTGTCGCCTGGGATCATTGAGCATGGAACGCGTTCTCAAGCTCACCAATATCATCGCCCGGAGCCATCGAGACGATCCGCCTTGCAAGCGCGAAATCATGTCCTGCTCGGATCATCGCCCCCAATTGCTTTTGACGTTGGTCGCGATCGGCTTGGGCGATTGCAAAAGGGCCGATGCGGCGCTTGCGGGCAAAAGTGAGCGCGGATTCGATCGCCCGTGCCGCGATTCCTGGGCTCAGAGCGGCGCCATCCTCTCCCTTGATCCCAGCATGGCGAAGCGCCGCCGCGACGCGACGCGCGCCAAGCCCGCGCCGCGCCATCGCCTGGCCGCGCGCATCACCAAAGGCGCGATCATCGATATACCCGAGCGCAGCGAGTCGCTCGGCGATTGCCAAAGTGTCTGGCGGCTCGTCCGAGAGCCCCTCATGCGCTGGATCGGTGGCCACTGCCTGCCAGCCCCGCGCACGGACTTTGCGGTCGAGATAGTCGGCGAGCCGCTTGCGCGTGGTCGCGAACCGCTCGACATAGCGCAGCGCGAGCCGGTCCAATGAAGCAGCGTCGAGCGGGGGTAAAGGCGAGCGATTGGGACGCATGCCATCATTGTGCCATACTCGAACCGGATTTTGAACGCTTGCCGGGGGCAGGGCATGCAGCTTCAAGATGGGCGACAACCGTATTGAATGATGCAATTGATCGTGATCTAGGGTTGAAATGAACATGGGAATTGAAACGCGGCGCATGGCAGACGAGCAGGTGATTGATCGCCTGCCCTCGCCTTCACCGACGTCGCCTGGATCTGTCCTGCTCGTCGCGACATCAACTGAAGACAAATTGCCGCGCCGCTTTGCCGATTTCGACACGCTGGGCGAGGCGCTCGATTATGCAGCCTCTGGCGCCCGCGGTCTCAATTTTCACGATGCACGCGGCATGCTCGCCCGCCCCTATCCCTTCGCCGAAATGCGCAAGGATGCGATCGATATGGCGCATCGCCTGATCGCAATCGGCATCAAGCCGCTCGATCGGGTCGCGCTGGTTGCAGAGACCAGTGCTGAATTTGCAGCGCTCTTCTTCGGCGTCGTTTACGCTGGTGCTTGGCCCGTGCCACTGCCGTTGCCTACGTCCTTCGGTGGCCGCGATTCCTATATCGATCAAATCCGCGTGCAGTTGGGCAGCTGCGATCCCGCGCTGCTCGTCTATCCCCCCGATCTTGCGCAGATGGCGGGTGCGGCAGCGCAACTTGCCGGCGTGGACGGGATGGACTGGGGGACGCTTGCCACCAGCCCAGCGCCCGAGGCGACGCTTCCCAGCGCCAAGCCGCATGATATCGCCTATCTGCAATATTCGAGCGGATCGACGCGCTTTCCGCACGGCGTCGCTGTCACGCATCATGCGCTGCTCAGCAATCTGGCGGCGCATGCGCATGGCATGGAAGTGATCGAGAGCGATCGCTGCATCTCATGGCTCCCCTGGTATCATGACATGGGTTTGGTGGGCTGCTTCCTGTCGCCCGTCGCCAACCAAGTTTCGGCCGACTATCTGAAAACCGAGGATTTTGCGCGACGCCCGCTCGCGTGGCTCGATCTGATTTCCCGCAATCGGGGCACGACGATCAGTTATTCGCCGACCTTCGGCTTCGATATCTGCTCGCGCCGAATGTCGAGCCAGACCCGCGCATCGGATCGCTTCGATCTGTCGCGCTGGCGACTGGCGGGCAATGGCGCTGACATGATCCGCCCGGATGTAATGCAGGCCTTTGTCGATGCCTTTGCCGGCGCTGGCTTCCCAGCCACAGCCTTCCTGCCAAGCTACGGCCTCGCCGAGGCGACGCTCGCTGTCTCGATCATGCCGCCGGGCGAAGGTATCCGCGTCGAACTCGTCGAGGAAACCCAGCTGTCGGGCGTCGCCGCCGGGCAGGATCGGCCGCAACGGTACCGAGCGATCGTCAATTGCGGCAAGCCCGTGCGCGATATGCTTGTGGAAATTCGCGAGGAAGATGGAGCGCCCCTGCCCGAACGCGCGATCGGCAAACTGTGGTGCAAGGGCCCATCGATCATGGCCGGCTATTTCCGCGATCCAGAAGCGACTGCGGCCTGCATGGTCAATGGCTGGCTAGATACCGGCGACATGGCCTATTTATCCGATGGTTATATCTACATCGTCGGGCGCGCCAAGGACATGATCATTGTCAACGGCCGCAATCATTGGCCGCAGGATATCGAATGGGCAGTCGAGCAGCTGCCCGGCTTCAAGGCAGGCGACATCGCAGCCTTTGCGATCACGACGCCTGGCGGCGAGGAAACGCCTGCAGTGCTGGTGCAGTGCCGCACCTCCGATGACCGTGAGCGCAGTCGCCTGCGTGACGAAATTCGCGAGCGCGTCCGCTCTGTGACGGGGATGAACTGCGTGATCGAACTCGTCCCGCCGCGCACCCTGCCGCGCACCAGCTCAGGCAAGCTCAGCCGGGCCAAGGCGCGCAACCTTTATCTTGCCGGTGAGATCAAGCCCTACGCTATCGCTGCCTGATACGCGCACCAATTCTATGCATTACCGCACGCTCTAACGATCTGCTAACCTACGCGGGCTTATGCTGGCGGATATGAGTGACCGAGCCGCCTCCCAATTCGCGCAGCCCAGGATCGATGCGCGCGCCCTGCTGGGTCTTTATGACCCGGCGGACTCGACCGATTGGGGTCCGATTCGCGCAGCGCAGTTGAATGCGGGACGCGAACTGGCGCTGTTCATGCTTGCCGCCAACCTGATCGGCGCCGCGCTCGTTGTCATGATCTGCGGCAGGCTTGCCCCCTTATGGGCATTGACGAGTTGGGGCTTCGGCACGGCGGCAGTGGCAACCGCCATCGCCTTTCGCCGGCTCTCGTCAAGGTTCCGCGGGAGCTACAGCGCGCCGCTGTGGGCGGTCCGCGATACCATGCTGGAGGGGATTGCCCTGGCGGCGATCTGGTCGGTTGCGCCGCTTGCGTTAGGAGTGCGTGTCGATATCGAGGCCGCATTCGGGCTTTGGATCGTGCTGTCGGTGCTGATGACGGCGTCCGCCGTCGCGATGGCCGCGCTCCCGCTCGCAACGATGAGCTTTCTTGCGATTCTGGGCGTGTCGATCAGCACGATGCTGTATATGGTTGGGGGCGGCATGTTCGCGAGTGCGGCGCTGCTTTTTGTCGTGCTGCTGATGCTCGGCTGCTTCGTGCGGGCGAAATCGCTCGTGGTCATCCGCGCCGCTGAAATCGCGCTGGCCGAGCGCGACGAAACCGTGAGCCTGCTGCTCAACGACACCGAAGACAAGAGCGCAGACTGGCTGTGGGAGATCAACGCTGCTCGGCAGATCGTCCGCGCGTCGCCACGCTTTGCCTATGCCGTCGGGCTTGATCCGGTGGCGGTCAACAAGATGCCGTTCCTCCAGCTTTTGGCGGGCGAACACTGGGAATCGGGCAACTTCTCCTCAGCGCTGCGCGACGTCGCTGAAAAGCTGAAGAAGCGGGAGGCGTTTCGCGATGTGATCTTGCCGGTTCAGGTCAAAGGCGAGCATCGCTGGTGGGAAATCGCAGCGAGCCCGCGCTTCGACGAGGAGGGCAGCTTCATTGGCTTTCGCGGGGTCGGTTCGGACGTAACCGAAGCCCGCGCCTCTGCCGACAAGATCAACCGGATGGCGCGTTACGATACGCTCACCAGCCTGCCGAACCGGCTCCTGCTCAACGAAACGTTGACGAGAGCGATGGCGGATGCCGAGAAATGGGGATCACGCTGTGGATTCATGATGATCGATCTCGATCGGTTCAAGGCGGTCAACGATACCCTCGGCCACCCAGTCGGCGATCGATTGCTGGGGCGCGTTTCCGAACGGCTGCGTTCGCTGATGAGCGACAATGAGATGATCGGCCGGCTGGGCGGCGACGAATTCGCGGTCGTGATCCGCGACGCCTCCGATTCGGTGCGGGTCGAGCGACTGGCGCTGGCGATCATCGAGGCAGTGTCACTGCCCTATGAGATCGATCAGAATACGCTTTATATCGGCGCGAGCCTTGGCGTGGCCTTGGGGCCGCGCGACGGGCGCACTGCCGAAACGCTGATCCGGTCCGCCGATCTAGCGCTGTATCGTTCGAAGGATGCAGGCGGCGGGACTTTTCATGTCTACGAGCCGCAACTCCATATAGCGGCTGAAGAGCGTCGCATTCTGGAGATGGCGCTGCGCAAGGCGCTCGCCAATGGCGAACTGCACCTCAATTATCAGCCGGTGGTCAATGCCGGCACGGGCGCCCTCACCGGGTTCGAGGCGCTGCTGCGCTGGACCAACCCCGAGCTCGGCAAAATCCCGCCCGACAAATTCATCTCGCTGGCCGAGGAAACCAGGCTGATCGCGCCAATCGGTGAATGGGTGCTGCGCACCGCGTGCGAAGAGGCGATGCGCTGGGCTGCCCCGGTTCGCGTCGCCGTCAACGTGTCACCGCAACAGCTCAACAATCCCCGATTCGTTACCGCAGTCGCCTCGGCGCTCGCCAATAGCGGCCTTCCGCCCGAACGGCTCGAACTCGAAGTCACCGAAAGCGTTTTCATGCATGAGGGCACCTGCGCCGTGCAGGTGCTCGAAAAAATCCTCGATCTGGGCGTCAAGCTGTCGCTCGACGATTTCGGCACGGGATATTCCTCGCTCGGGTATCTCAGCCGCACACGCTTTTCGTCGATCAAGATCGATCGCAGCTTCGTTCAAGGCGCCTCCAAGTCGGTGCCAGAGGCAATCGCGATCATCCGCGCCGTTGTCGCGCTTGCCCAGAGCTTGGGGATGGCCACGACCGCAGAAGGGGTCGAGACCGAGGAAGAGCACCACATGGTTCAGGCGCTCGGCTGTACCAAGGTGCAGGGCTATTATTTCGGGCGGCCACTGCCCGTCGAAGAAGCCCGCATCGTCGCCTCACGCGCCCGGCCAGATACTGCAGCGGCTGCCTGACCAGCGCAGGACAGCCGGTGCTTGCTCCATCCTCTGCGCTTCGCTAAAGCCCGTCACCGCAAAGGGGTGTAGCTCAGCTGGTTAGAGCGTCGGTCTCCAAAACCGAAGGCCCTCGGTTCGAGTCCGAGCTCCCCTGCCATCATCCTTCAGCTTGCTCCTCACCCGGCATCCCTTTGGCTGGCTGAGTCCCGAGCATATCCTCGATCGCGCTCAGCAGCGCTGCGGCGCCAAACGGCTTGCGGAGCAGGCCGACGCCCTTGTCGCTCAACGAGGCGAGCTTTGCCGATTCGGAAAATCCGGTGGCGATCAGCACTGGCCGCGAAGGAAACGCTGCGCGCGATTTTGCCGCGACATCGGCACCGTTCATGCTCGGCATCGCAAAATCGACCAGCAGCAGGTCGCACGGCGCCTCGGCGGCGAGCGTCAGTCCGGTCTCGCCATCGGCGGCGGTGCGTACCGTTGCGCCCAATGCTGCCAACATTTCGGCAATGCCGTCGCGGACGTCCGCATCGTCATCGATAACGACGAGATGCTTTCCAACGAGCGCCGCCGAGGTGTTGGGGGTGGCACTTGGCGCCATCGTCGACGACAGCACGGCAACATCGAAGGCTCGCCTGAGGATAAGCCTGACGGTCGTGCCGCTGCCGGGCTCGCTATCGATCTCGACCATGCCGCCTGCCTGAGCGACGACGCCGAACACCATGCTGAGGCCAAGCCCGGTCCCCTTGCCGACACCCTTGGTGCTGAAGAACGGCTCCATTGCGCGCTCGGCGACCTCGGGGGGCATGCCGCTGCCGTTATCGGTGACTTCGATCATTACGTAATCGCCCGCAGGCAGATCGGGATGGATGGTGCCGCTGACTGGCTGGCTGGTGATGCTGATCGTGCCGCCTTCGCCAATCGCATCGCGCGCATTGATCGCCAGATTGAGCAACGCAAGCTCCAGCTGGGTTGGATCGACAATGACGCCCAGCGCCGCATCCGGGATCGGCATCGTCAGGTGCATCGCTGGATCGAGCGATTTCTCGATCAGGGCGCGCGCCTCGGTCATCAATGGCGCGAGCGGCACCAGCGCGACCTCCATCGTCTGCACGCGGGAGAAGGCGAGCAACTGGCCAGTCACCTTCTTGCCTCGTTCCACCGCCTGGCGGGCATTGCGCGTCCAGCGGGCGATCCGGTTCGGATCATCGGGGCGGCGCTCGATAAGTTCGAGATTGCCGGTAATCGCCTGCAGCAGATTGTTGAAATCATGCGCGATGCCGCCGGTCAGCTGGCCGAGCGCATCGAGCTTTTGTGCCTGGAGCAACGCCCGCTCGGCCTGTTCGCGGTGGCGCACCTGCGCCTGAATTTCGGCAAGCGCTGCATCGCGCGCATCGATCGCCGCTGCCAGTTCGGCATTGGTCGCCGCAAGCGCCGCGGTGGACGGCACCGCGACCGCCTTGGGGATCAGCGGCCACAGCGCGACCGCCGTCGCGACCGAGACGATCGCCGTCAGCACCTTGACCAGCGCCTCCGCGCCGTAATTGCCGTGCCACAGCGTCCAGATCGACATCAGATGCGTGCAGCCACAGGCCAGGATGAAGGCCGCAAACAGCGTGACGATCCAGCTATAGCGGATGTCGCTGCGCTGGCGGATCAGCGTGATCAGCGCGACGGGGATCGAAAAATAGGCAGCGGCGATCAACGCATCGGATACGACATGCGTCCAGACCAGTTCGGGTTGCCAGAGCAGGCAATAGCCGTGCGGTGCATAGCTGCCGTCGAAGAACGGCCGGATCAGATCATTCATGTTGCTCGCCATTGCAGTGATGCGGATAAATGACTTTACCCGCCAACAGGTTCATTAAAAAGAGCGCAACCATCAACTCTATCCGCGCTCCTGCCCGCGCTCCTGCCGGCGCCCTGTCGACGCCTCTCCCGGCGTCCTGGCCGCGCGGATGCTTGCGCGGTTCAGCGAACGGCGTTATGGCCAGCCTCTAATCCGAAATCGGGATTGATCATCGTCCGTGCCCCTTGCGGGACCGGGCGGCGAAACTATGTCTCGATGACGGTGATCGATGAAGGAACCAGGCCCCGTGGCGAAGACGACCCCTATCGAATTCTTCCGGCAGGTGCAGGCGGAAACCCGCAAGGTCGTCTGGCCGACGCGCCGCGAGACGGTGACGACGGCGATCATGGTCGTGCTGATGACGACGCTGCTCGGGGTTTTCTTCTTTACGACCGACTCGATTTTCGAAGCGATCGTGAAGATGCTGCTGACCATGGCCCGCTAAGCGCGGCCAGCCAATATTAGGACGCAAGAACGCATGGCGCGCTGGTACATTATTCACGCTTATTCGGGTTTCGAGGGCAAGGTCCGCGATTCGATCATGGCCGAGGCGACCCGGATGGGGCTCGACCGGCTGGTCGAGGCAGTCGAAGTGCCGACCGAGACGATCACCGAGGCACGGCGCGGCAAGAAAATCCAGGTCGAGCGCAAATTCATGCCGGGCTATGTGCTCGCCAAGCTCGACATGAATGACGACGTCTATCACCTGGTGAAGAACACGCCGAAGGTAACGGGCTTCCTTGGATCGATGGGCAAGCCCCAGCCGATCAGCGAAACCGAAGCAAACCGAATGCTCTCCACCAAGGAAGAGGCCGCCGCCAACCCCAAGCAGCAGGTCAAGGTCGATTACGAGATCGGCGATGCCGTCAAGGTGCTCGACGGCCCATTCGCGAGCTTCAACGGCACCGTCGAGGAACTCGATTTCGACAAATCGAAGGTCAAGGTGTCAGTCTCGATCTTCGGCCGCGCGACGCCGGTGGAACTGGACTTCGAACAGGTCGAACGCGTCAAATAAGGCGGGTTTTTGAGAGATTATGGGGCTGGCGCTGCGGCGCTGGCCCCTTTTTGTTGCGCGGATGGCGGCGAATAGCCCGTCCGGAGCGGCGCAATGGCGCCAAAAAGCGCGCTAAGGTCACATAAGGTCGCGCCATTGGGCGTGGAGCCGTGACTTTAAGCGGGCGTGGGATGTGGGGAATGAGCCGACTAAACTGGCCGGGTTATTGGGAGGGGATGGACGATGGGGAAGAGCGGGACGGCGCTGGTGGTCGCTGTGTAGTGATGTAGCGGTTTTGGCGGGTGTAGGAAATAGTGCGTGCGGTCTGCTCGATCTGCGGCGCTGCCGATGCTGAAAATGATTTCACTAACGCGCGCCGTCGGGTCCGACGCTTGTGACCATAAATGGGCCGACTGCGGAACGGCGGGTTCCGGGTCCCGAGAGGCGGAAAGCCGCCATCTGACAAGGCAATCAAGTGCTCAGATCACGACCTAATCCCCGCCATCCCCAATCGGGGCATGAAAGCCTACTCTTCCAAGAATCACACATTGTTCGGGGAGTGAACTGCCGTTTGAGTCTGCTGCTAATTATAATCGCCAAACGAACCGTTCGGCATTCTCCGACGACGACTGGCAGCCGTCCCGATTTGTCCCAGCGCGCTGATGGCTGATAGCGTCACACAATCGAAATTCCAATGTTGGTGACGTTCGGCAGAAGGCAATCTTTACAACTTCGGTTCTGTCCAACAGGTGTACGCCCAACCTAAAAATGGCATGAGATCTCCACCTTCGCGCGCAGCATGTAACAGAATTATACACATGCTGTTCAATTAGATAAATGACTCATCCGACCTGCCAGCCGGCGCTCAATTACAGCAATATTACTTTCAATCTCTTTTAATGTAGCTTTGTATCTATCACTCGAATAGCCGTAATTTATTTCTGTAATGTGCTCCAATGATGTCAAATAGTATTGGCGAGCGACCCTTGTTTCATCGAGAGCAATTTGCATTTCAGGAAAATCGTCAATTTTCTTAGCATAGTTATATCGCTCAGCAGCTATTGCCTGAAACGATGAACCTATGATCGCTTGAACATGCGACCATGAGCTCGGCTCTTCTGCTTTATTCCAAAAGTTTGATGCGTTGACGATTTCCTTAACCGCTTGACTCAATGCGATCATCCGTTGAGGAAATGGAAGGCAACAGAATGCGTTTTCCTGTTTTGCAACCAAAATATTAATTTGAATAGAAAAGGTAGGCTGGCCTGCCTTGCTATAAAATAATGTTGCGCCAGCATAATCGGATAAAACTTCTTTCAACAATATGCCTTTAGTTGGATCGATATCTTTTAGGCCTTTAGCTTTTTCAGACTTTATCAATGCACGAGTAAAGAAAAGATCACCCATCAATTTCGTATTATTCTTTATACTCGCAAAACCGAATAGATCGTTAATATGGTCAATAGCTTGGTCGTATTCTTTATACGATGGCTGAAGGACCGCGTAGGCTATATGGGCCCTAAAGAAGTCTTCACCATCAGTCTCACGTAGCAATTCAAGACAATTTACAAGTGATGGTATTGCTCGTGATATAACACTCTGGTCCCAGGCCGAGAGTCCACGAACTACGTGATATGCACGAAGCTGAAGTCCCCCATATTCTGTTCGATACAATTTGGGACTTATAGATCGAAGGCCATCATCAACAATAACAATAGCTCGGTCGATCGGTTGGCGGGTCCCTTTCCGCCCCCATTCATCCAGATAAATATCTATTTGCTTCAGCATAAGCTCGGCGTCGATTTTGGTTGCATTCATCAATAGCCCGGACCGCGCACTGGATAGCACTCCGATCGCGGCATCGGCACCGAAACGGATGTGAGCAACATCTGCTTGGGCCACGATCGCTTGTGTCCAAATCTCTCGATCATTCCCTGAACGTTCCCAGCGTAGAGTTGAGAGGTTTGCAAGTTCAGTCTGTGCCTTTTCCAGTAGCCCTGCCTCTAGATTTTCACTTGCCATCCTTAGCAATTGATCAGCATCATCACGATTCTGTCCGCTCGGCAATCCTTGCACTGCGCTGAGTAATTTTATTACGTCGTTTTGCAGCTTGCTGGCCAATTCTGCGCGGTCCTTCAAATCTTGTAGCAAGTCAATAAAGCCACCCGATCCGTAATTTTTGCCGACAATAGACGAGATCGATTCGAGCATCGCGGTCGATAACTTAAGGCGCTGCTTCAAGCTTGCTTGAGCAGCGTAGAAAGTTGATAGCTGTTGAGCAGATGCGCTTCTGGCCCAATCCGGTAAGCCTTGCGCATAACTGGCGATGGGCTTTGAGATGGTTAGTATCAGCGCCGTCAATGCAAATTTATGGACCGCACCACTCCAGTTCAGTTGGCGGAGCATCGATGGACTGGTCTTTCCATGAGAGCCCCCTAAATTTCGCATTTCCAGTATAAGTGAAAGTCGCAGCATGACGAGGTTTATCATTACTCGAAACTCCCCTGCTCTCTATTACATATCCCTTGGCTGATGTGACGGTAGCAAGAGATTCATAGTGTTCTGCGCCGGGAGGCTCAGATACTCCGGCTATTGAGAGAGCATCGCGTTCAAGGACAAAACGGAAATTTCGGGCACAACGGCTACCTGCAAGCCCCCAAATTCCTCCAATAAGATCTTGAATTGGCGCAGTGTCCGGTGTAATCTTAACACCGTCGCTTAGGATGGTCACAATACCTTCGTTGGCCTTGTTGACCCCAGCTTCTAAAGCTCCAGCACTGCTCTCCTGCGACGCACGCGGATACAGCAGCGAGATAACTCCAGTGAGGAGACCAAAAGCGCCCAGCATAGAAACCAAGGCGAGCGCAATAGGGCGTGGACGCATCCAAGCACGCAGATCGCTCTCCTGCCAGGGTGCATCGCCAGTGGCGACCATACCAGCGATCACCGCCAAAACACCAAGTGAGATCAATCCGAATTTAGTTAGTTCGGAGATACCCTTGTCTGCGGCGGCATCTACAATCAGATTTGAGAGAAAAACGGCGACAGCCACACAAATTCCGAGAGCCGCCCAAGCAAAAGGCTGGTTCCGCGCAAATTTGAGTCGAATCATGAAGCCCCCCAGTCGACATACGATCCATTCCCGAACGCGAAAATCAACTTGAAATGTTGTGCTGCTCCATCAAAGGTCGGTTTACGCCACCGATGCTAACGATATGAATGAACGATGCGGTGGCGAAGTTTACATGAGCGACCATTATGAATTTGGTACATGTTTTTTCTCGATTTGCGATCAGAGCCTACTTGGTCGGATACGACCAGCCATGCCCGACCTAAGATGCGAAAAGAGGGACCTTCTAGAGTTAGCTTGTGACAAATGCCGTCTTTCGATGATCCCGTCGAGAATGGCCGCAAAGTCCCAATCTCGGTCGTCCAGGTGCGCTTTTTGTGGATGTCGGCTTTTAGGCGAACCGAATCCGGTCTCGAACGACTGAGATTAGGGCGCAAAGCAGCCGCTTAACCCCCTACCCCACACCCTCAACCACCCGGTCAAAATCCCCCGCATCATGCCGCTCCGCCAGCTGCTCAGCCGGATCGCCAAACACCCTGTTCACCCGCGATCCGCGCTGCACCGCCTCGCGCTCGCCGATCTGGTCGGTCCAGCGGGCGAGGTTCTTGTATTCATCGATACCGAGGAATTCGCGGGCGTTATAGGCCACGCGGATGCCGGCGCCGTACCAGGGGTAGATCGCCATGTCGGCGATCGTGTATTCGCTGCCGATCATATATTCATGGCTCGCCAGATGCGTGTCGAGCAGGTGGAGCTGGCGCTTTACCTCCATCGCGTATCGATCGATTGGATACTGCATCTTGAACGGCGCATAGGCATAGAAATGGCCGAAGCCGCCGCCCAGAAACGGCGCTGATCCCATTTGCCACATCAGCCAGTTGATCGTGGCGGCGCGCTCGTGCGGGTCGGTCGGCAGGAAGGTGCCGAACTTTTCCGCCAGATAGATCAGCATCGATCCGCTTTCGAACAGATGGATCACTGGATCGACCGAATGATCGACCATTGCGGGGATTTTCGAATTGGGGTTCACCGCCACAAAGCCGCTGCCGAACTGGTCGCCCTCGCCGATCTTGATCAGCCAGGCGTCATACTCCGCGCCCGAATGGCCCGCCGCGAGCAGCTCCTCGAGCATGATCGTCACCTTCACCCCATTGGGCGTGCCGAGCGAATAGAGCTGGATCGGGTGATTGCCGACTGGCAGCGGCTTTTCATGCGTGGCACCCGATGTTGGACGGTTGATGTTGGCGAACTGGCCGCCATTGCCGGGCTCCCATGTCCACACGGCGGGGGGGACATAACCGGCGGGCTGGTTCTGGGGGACTTCAGGGGCATCGGGGGCATCGGCCATTGCGGGTCTCCGGATCGGTTGGGTGCAGTGCCCGCATCGTAGGACGCGATCACTGCGCTGCCAGCAACAATCTGTTGGCGGGCGCAAAGCTGGGTGATTGCGCCGATGCCTGCGCGCGCTGTTTGCGCCGATGATTGATTTGCCCACTCTTCTGGGCTATGCGCGCCAGCTTCCAGCGTGACAGCGATGGATTTTGCAGGCGGGAGGCGCGGTTTTTCGATCGCGCCGTCTGGACCGCTAAACTTGAACCGGGTGCGTTGCGCAGGCGTGCGTGCCCAGCAACAGAGTGAGACGAATGGCAAAGAAGATTACCGGCTATA
>JBBQAG010000090.1:0-10230 GCA_038315875.1 Sphingomonadales bacterium
CCGCTCGGCCCGGTGATCCCAGTGCTCGGCATCCTGTCGTGCATCTATCTGATCACCGCGATCGAAGCGCGCGTGCTGTGGTTCTTCGCTTATTATACGGTCGGCGCAATCGTGATCTATTTCGCCTACGGCATCCATTTCAGCCGTCTGCAACAGGATCAGGATGAAATGCCCGGTCCGGACATGAGTGAATTTCCCGGGCCGGTCGTCGGCTGAAATCGATAGCGGAACGGACAAAAAAAGGGGCCGGGGACCATCTCCCCGGTCCTTTTTTCATGCCCGTTGGCCGTTCGCGCTCAGGCCAGCTTTTCGGCCACCAGCGCCTTCAGATCGACCATCGGCCGCGCGCCGACATGGCTGATGATCTCGGCAGCACAGATAGCGCCGATCTTGAGTGATTGCTCAAGCCCCATGCCGGCTGCCTGGCCGTGGAGGAAACCGGCGGCGAACAGATCGCCGGCGCCCGTGGTATCGACGACCTTCTCGATCGGCTCGGCCGGGACATGCGCTGTCTCGCCGCCGGCAACCGCCATGGCGCCGTGTTCGCTGCGGGTGACGACGAGGAGTGGCACTTGCGGCGCGATCTTCGCCAGTGCTGCATCGAAATCCTCAAGCTCCGCGAGCGCGAGCAGCTCGTTCTCGTTGGCAAACAGGATATCGATCAGCCCGTCGGCGAGCAGTTGGCGGAAATCGCCGCCGTGGCGCGAGATGCAGAACACGTCCGACAACGTGAAGGCGACCTTTCGGCCCGCCCCGCGTGCGATATCGATCGCGGCGCGCATTGCCGCGCGCGGTTCTTCTGGATCCCACAGATAGCCTTCGAGATACAGGATCGCCCCGCTGGCGATCAGATCATGGCTGAGCGCCGTCGCGGGCAAATATTGCGACGCGCCGAGAAAAGTATTCATCGTCCGCTGGCCATCGGGTGTCACGAAGATGAGGCATCGGGCGGTGGTCGGCTCGCCATTGCGCACCGCGGTATCATAGGTGACGCCCATGGCGCGGATATCATGCGCGAACACCGCGCCAAGCTGATCGTCGGCAACCTGGCCGATGAAGCCGCATTTGCCGCCAAGCGCCGAGATGCCGGCAACGGTGTTCGCAGCAGAACCACCGCTCGCCTCGATCCCCGCGCCCATCTTTGCATAGAGCGCGTCAGCTTCCTCGGGCGAGAACATCAGCTGCATCGATCCCTTGGCCATGCCCTCAGCGGCG
Source organism: Sphingomonadales bacterium (assembly GCA_038315875.1). Lineage (GTDB taxonomy): Bacteria > Pseudomonadota > Alphaproteobacteria > Sphingomonadales > Sphingomonadaceae > Sphingomonas. Next base: position 1,216 of record JBBQAG010000090.1, read on the forward strand.
ATGAAGCCGTCATCGGTCGTGGCGAGGACATCGACGATCGCGTTGCCGATCGCGACGACATCATAGCTTGGATTGGTCACACAGGTCTCCGAAACGGATTTGATTGCGGGCACCCGGTAGAAGGCGTTGCGACGATGTGCAACCGGGGTGCGCCCGGTGAAGGGGCTGCGGGGTTGCGCCGAGGCCGGCTTTTGTGGTTCGGAGAAAGCTGGATTGAAGGGGCAGACGATGCGCAAAGCGATCATCTTGGCGAGCGGCGCCCTGTTGGCCGGCTGTACTACCGCTGGCGTTGCGCCACCGGCGCTCTCGCCGCTCGCGCCAACAACGCTCAATGGCCGGATCGGCCTTGAGCGCGTGCTTGGGCGCGATGCCAACGCGCTGATCGCACTTTTTGGCCAGCCAGAGGCGGACGTACGCGAAGGCGCCGCGCGCAAGCTGCAATTTGTCGGCAATGGCTGCGTGCTCGATGCCTATCTTTATCCCAAGGGAACATCGGCGCCGATCGTCACCTATCTCGATACCAGGCTGCCCGATGGCGGCGATATCGACCGGGTAGCGTGTGTATCGGCGCTCAGCCGGCGGAAATAGCCGCCCATTCGAGCGCCACGTCCGGATCGACTTCGCCTGCTGCGCGCTTCCGCCGCTCGGCCGTGATCCAAGCCGGATCGAGCCTCGCCAGCGCCCAGATCGCCGCGCCGCGCACCACCGGCGCCGGATCATCGAGCAGGGCCGCGACGCGCGCGGCAAGCGCAGGAGTGTCGCTGTTGCCAGCAGCGATCAGCGCGTTGCGCACCATCCGATCGCGCCCGATCCGCTTGATCGGCGAGCCAGCGAACACCTGGCGAAACGCCGCATCGTCAAGTGCGAGCAAATCGCCGAGCGCGGGCGCGGCGAGTTCGGCACGCGGCAGAAAGGCATGGTTGGCGTGCGCCACTTTGGCAAATTTGTTCCAGGGGCAAACCGCAAGGCAATCGTCGCAGCCATAAATGCGGTTGCCGATCGCGGCGCGAAATTCGGCCGGGATGGGGCCTGCATGCTCGATCGTGAGGTACGAGATGCAGCGCCGCGCATCGAGCCTGTAGGGCGCTGGAAAGGCATCGGTGGGGCAAGCCCGCTGGCAGGCATCGCACGTGCCGCAACGGTCCTCCCCCGGGCGATCGCCCCCCAGATCGAGCGTCGAATAGATCGCGCCAAGGAACAGCCAGCTGCCGTGTTCGCGGCTGACGAGATTGCTGTGCTTGCCCTGCCAGCCGATCCCGGCGGCTTCGGCCAGCGGCTTTTCCATGACGGGGGCGGTATCGACGAACACCTTCACATCGCCGCCCCCCGTTTCGACGATCCAGCGGGCGAGCGCTTTCAGCGCACGCTTGACGACATCATGATAATCGCCGCCTTGGGCATAGACCGAAATCCGTCCGCGCGCGCCCTCGTCTGCGAGCGCCATTGGATCGATGCCGGGGGCATAGCTCATCCCAAGCGCAATCACGCTGCGCACCTCTGGCCAAAGCCCCGCTGGTGTTGCGCGTTGATCGACACGCGCTTCCATCCAGATCATCCCGCCATGCGCACCTTCTGCAAGCCAGGCGCGCAGCCGCTCGCCCGCCAGCGGTGCCGCATCCGCGCGCGCAATGCCACAGGCGGCGAACCCGCATTCGCGCGCCTTCTCCTTCAGTCGGTCCCGAAATAGATTGTTTTCGTTCATCCTTGCCCGCTAGGTCTGGGACACGGTTTCCGGGCCCCGGCGACCCTTATGCCCAGATGAGCGCCGGAGAGAAGCAGTTGGACGACAGATTGGCGATCAGCGCCACCGGCCTCGTCAAGCGTTTCGGCGAACGGCGCGTTGTTGACGGCGTCGACATCGCGGTGCCGCGCGGCACGATCTACGGCGTGCTTGGCCCCAATGGCGCTGGTAAGACGACCACGCTGCGGATGCTGCTCGGCATCATTGAGCCAGATGAAGGCACGCGGACCTTGTTGGGACATACCCGCCCACGTGAGGCGAGCGACCGGATCGGCTATCTGCCCGAGGAGCGCGGGCTGTACCCGGCGATGAAGGCGCGTGAGGCGATCGCCTTCATGGGCGCGCTGCGCGGGCTCGATCTGCGCGAAGGGCGAAAGCGTGCCGATCAGTTGATGGCAGCAGCAGGCCTGGGCCATGCGACCGACCAGAAAATCCGCAAATTATCCAAGGGCATGGCTCAGCTGGTGCAATTGCTTGGCTCGGTGGTGCACCAGCCCGATCTGCTGGTGCTCGACGAGCCTTTTTCAGGGCTCGATCCTGTCAACCAGGAGCGGCTCGAAAAACTGATCCTCGCCGAGCGTGATCGCGGCGCGACAATCCTGTTTTCCACGCACATCATGAGCCATGCCGAACGGCTTTGCGACCGGCTCGCGATCATTGCCGGCGGCAAGCGCCGCTTCGAGGGCACCGTCGCAGAGGCACGCGGGACGCTGCCGCAACGGGTGCATTATGTACCGCATCATGCCGGACATGGGCTTGGCGCGCTGCTGCCGGCGGACGCTGCCCCCGATGATCATGGCGGCTGGGCATTCGCAATGCCCGATGCCGGCGTCGAATCGCTGCTCGTCCGGCTGATCGAGGCTGGCCACGGCATTTCCGGGCTTTCGATCGAACGACCAGGATTGCATGACGCCTTCGTCAACATCGTTGGGCGCGATGCGCTGGAGGCACAGCCATGACTGTCGGGATGAACAATCGCCGCCGCATGATACGCCAGACGCTGACCGTCGCCAGGCGCGATTTCACCGCGACGGTGTTCACCCCCCTATTCCTGCTGTTCTTGTTGTCGCCGCTGATCATGATCAGCCTTGCCGTCGGTGGTGCGCTTGGCGGCTCGACGCTCGCGCGCGGCAAACCGGACAAGACGCGACTCGTGGCCGTCGTCGGCAAGGCCGATGCCGCCGCGATGACGGCAGCCGACGCGCAGTTGCGGCTCGTCTTCCGGCCCGATGAAGGGCCGCCGCCACTAATGACGATTTTGCCTGGCAACGACCCCGCAGGCCGAGCGCGCAGCGCCTTTGACGCCAAGGACTTTACTACCGTCGCCGCGCTTTATGGTCCGTTGCAAAAGCCCGAGATTCTGGTTGGTATCAAGGGATCGCGCGGCGCCGATTATCTGGCAAGGCTGGCCGAAGAAGTGCAGCGCGACCGCGTAACAGGCGGCCACCGATCGCTCAGTGTCGCCACCAAGCAAGCCTTTGTCCGACCTGCCCCTGCCGGGCGCGGGAGCGACGAATCTGCGTTCTTCGCAGTGACCGGCATCTTCTTCCTCACGCTGTTCCTCTCGGGCCAGTCAGTCGGCACGATGGCCGAGGAACGCAGCAACAAGGTGATCGAGGTGCTGGCCGCCGCAGTGCCGCTCGAGGCGGTATTCCTTGGCAAACTGCTCGGCATGTTCGGGGTTGCGGTCCTGTTCGTGGCCTTCTGGGGAACGCTCATCAGCCAGATCGGCTGGTTCCTCCCTGCCGGAGGATCCTTGCTCGCCACGCTTGCGCCAGCGGTCGGTTTCCCGGCCTTCCTGTTCCTGTTCTTCGCCTATTTCACGATGGCCTATATGCTTCTCGGCGCGGTGTTCCTCAGCGTCGGCGCGCAGGCATCGACAATGCGCGAAATCCAGATGCTGTCGCTGCCGATAACGATCGTGCAGATGGCGATGTTTGGCCTGTCATCCGCCGCCGCCTCGCAGCCCGGCAGTACCCTCGCCTTCGTCGCCGAGCTTTTCCCCCTCAGTTCGCCTTTTGCGATGGCAGCGCATGCCGCCAATCGCCCCGAGCTTTGGCCGCACGCTGCGGCACTTGCCTGGCAACTGATGTGGGTTTCGATCACGATCTGGATCGGCGCGAGCGCTTTCCGGCGCGGCGTGCTCAAATCGGGTAGCGGGCGACGCCGCTTTCGAGCGCTGACGCGGCGCGGCTGACCGCTCCGCTATTGACATTGATGTCAGTGAGTAGTGTTCTGCGCCCAAGGAGAGCGGATATGGCGACACTGGCACCCCGGGCAGCAGAGATGAGCGCGGTCGACCCGTTCGATGTCAGTAGGGCAGAGCTGTACCGAGACGATGTGTGGCAGGCGCCGTTCCGCGAATTGCGCGCAAAGTCGCCAGTGCATCATGTGCCGGCGAGCGATTTCGGGCCCTATTGGTCGGTCTCCACCTACAAGCCGATCGTCGAGATCGAATCGCTTCCCGAAGTCTATTCATCTGAAGCTGGCGGTATCACGCTTGCCGATTTCGACGAGAAGCTGCCGGGTGCCGTCAAGATGCCGATGTTCATCGCGATGGACCGGCCCAAGCATACCGGCCAGAGGCGCACCGTCTCCCCCGCCTTCACGCCGAGCGAAATGGTGCGGATGACGACGCATATCCGCGAGCGCACCGCCGAAATCCTCGATACATTGCCGATTGGCGAGACGTTCGACTGGGTCGATACCGTCTCTATTGAGTTGACGACGCAGATGCTTGCGATCCTGTTCGATTTTCCTTGGGAGGATCGCCGCAAGCTCACCCTGTGGTCCGATTGGGCGGGCGATATCGAGCTGTTCAAGGATGAAGGGCAGCGGATGATCCGGCTGGGGCATCTGCATGACTGCGCGAATTACTTCACCGGCCTGTGGAATCAGAAACTGGGCAAGGAAAAGACCCCCGATCTGATTTCGATGATGATCCATTCGGACGCGATGGCCGAAATGGACCAGATGGAATTTCTCGGCAATCTGATCCTGCTGATCGTGGGCGGCAACGATACGACACGCAATTCGATGAGTGCCGCTGCCTACGGCCTCGATCTTTTCCCGGATGAGCGCGCCAAGCTTGAGGCCGATCCGTCGCTGATCCAGAACGCCACGCAGGAGATCATCCGCTGGCAGACGCCGCTTGCGCATATGCGCCGCACCGCCACGCGCGACACGATGCTTGAGGGGCAGCAGATCAAGGCGGGTGACAAGCTGGCGCTGTGGTATCTTTCTGCCAATCGCGATGAAAGCGTGTTCGGAGATGATGCCGACAAGATCATCGTCGATCGTCCCAATGCGCGCCGCCACCTCGCCTTTGGGCACGGCATCCACCGCTGCGTCGGCGCGCGGCTTGCCGAATTGCAGATCAGCGTCTTGCTTGAGGAAATGGCAAAGCGGCGGATGCGGGTGAACGTCGTCGGCGAGCCAGTGCGCGTCGCTGCATGCTTCGTGCATGGCTATCGCAAACTGCCGGTTGAGATCAGCCGTTATTGAACGGGCGCTGGGCATCCGGAATCGGCACTGCTGCGTAACTTTATCTGCCCTGCATTCGTATAGCGGATGTAGACCAGAACGGAGTGCAGCATGACCGATCGTCGCCAGTTCCTATCAATCGCCGCCGTCGGCACCGCAGCGGCAGCCCTGTTCGGATGGAAGAGCAGCCCAGCAGCAGCCGCGACGGAGAAATTCGAATATCAGCTGCCCGATGCCGAATGGCGCAAGAAGCTGTCGCCGGCAGCCTACCGCACGCTTCGGCACGAAGACACCGAGTATCCGTTTACCAGCCCGCTCAACAACGAGCATCGCGCCGGCGCATTTTCCTGCGCTGGCTGCGCGCTGCCGTTATTTTCGTCGCGCACCAAGTTCGACAGCGGCACGGGCTGGCCGAGCTTTTGGCAGCCAATGTCGAATGCTGTCCGCACCCGCGTCGATGGCGCGCTTGGCTTCAGCCGTACCGAAGTGCATTGCCACCGCTGCGGCGGCCATCTGGGCCATGTTTTCAATGATGGGCCCGCCCCGACCGGCAAGCGCTATTGCATGAACGGTGTGGCGATGAGCTTTGCGGCGGGCAAGGCCTGATCGCAAGAAGTCACGCGGCGCGACCAACGAGCACCGCGCGGCATATCAGCCGATGATCAAAGCGCGCTGTCGTCAACCAGAGTGAAGATGGCGCGCTCATCGGTCGGGCCGTGCGCGATGATCAGCGGTGCGATCCGTTCAGGCGCGCCATTGGCGTAGATGAAACCCTTGGTTGGATAGATCGTCGTGCCCAGCCCGCCCGTCGGCGCGAACCACACGCGCACCGCACTCCAGTCACCCGCTTCGGATACGTCGATGGCGCGAACGTTGCGCTCGATGCCGCCACGGCGCGACCAATTGGCATGCGTGAGCAACACTTCGCGATCACTAACGACCTGGCTGACCATCGCAACATGGCCGTTGCGCATCTTGCTCATCGCGGCAAAGGCGAGAACGGCGCCAATCTTTGGGGCATGGCCCTTTTCGTAGCGCCCTTCGGCCTGGTTCCACCAAGTATAGGCGTTGCCGCGGATCTCGATACCGGAAACCTCTCGGGCGAAGGGGACGCACTGCAACGTGCCAGCGAAAGCCGGTGTGCCCATCATCAGGGCGCAGGAAAACACCAGCGCAAAACGCGCTGCAATCGCTTTGAATGTCATGGACCCCCCGAGGTCGCTGGCTTGTCGTTGATGATGACAGAGCAGACTGCGGCAGCGAGGAAAAGCCTTGCGCGGCGATGAATGGAACCTTTCGGGACGAAGCGTGTTGAGGAGGCGGTGACCGGTAATATCGCGGGCGAATGCCGCGTCGGTCAGCCGCTTTCCCCACGCAAATCGCTCGCCAACGCTCGCCTGTGGCCTTATTGAGGCGGCCATGAAGTATATCGCCCTGGCCGTGGCCCTGTTGCTGCTCGGCTGCGGCCGGCAAGCACCCGCCGGCACTGACGCCACCGCCGCTGCGACCAACCAGATCCTATCCCCGGGGATATCGCCGGTGCGAATCGGTGACGCCGGCGCAGGCTTTGCCGCCTGTGGCACACGCGGCATGGTCGTCAATTTGTCGCGAGGGGGCGTCGCCTATCTGCCGCTGCGCGCTGCACCTTTTGCCGAGGCACAGGAGATCGCACGGCTCGGCAACGGCGCGGCACTGTTTCTGTGCACCCGCTCGATAGATCAGAAATGGCAAGGCGTGGTGGTGCCCCCTGAAGCTGCGCCGGATACCGATTGCGGCGTCTCCGCCCCTGTCGCTGCACCAACGACCTATGCCGGCCCATGCCGTGCCGGCTGGGTCGCGAATGATTTCGTTCAAATCAGCCCGCGCTGATCAGGCGGGCTTCACGCCCATTCGCGCCAATCGCGCCTCGTGTTCTGCTCGCCCGAAGGGAAAGCGCGAATAGGCAAGCGCGCCCAATCCATAAAAGACCAGCTCAAGCACGATGTAGATCAACGTCAACCGATCGACCGTCGCGAGCGGCACCGAGCTGGGTTTTGCAGCGGCGGGAAACTGCGCAATTGTCAAAATCGCGCCCGCCATGAAGATGCCGAGACCGCCGACCATTTTCTGCACGAAAAAACTGCCGGCGAAGAAGACGCCTTCCGAACGCCTGCCGGTGCGCAATTCGGATTCCTCGACGACGTCGGACAGCATCGATGCGCCAAGAATGAAGCTACCGACCCCGCAAGTGACGTTTGCCGTGAAGATCGCCAGCAGCAGCGGCAGCGCGAAGGGCGATTGCGGCGCGGGGAACAAGCCCAATAGTCTCAGCACATAGGGGCTGACGATCAGGATCGCATTGCCCGCCGCGAGCATCGTGCCGATCCGCGCCTTGTCCCCGCCCTTGCTGAGCCGGGGCGCCATGATCGAGGCGACGATCACGCCGAACATCAACGCAAGCGACAGCCATTGATAATCGCCGCTGCGAAACTGCCAGACATATTGATACATATAGTTCGACAGCGCGAAATTGATGCCTTGGGCGGTATAGGCAAAGGTGCCCGCGAGCAGCAGCACGGCAAACGCCTTGTTCGATATCGTCTGTCGGAAGATACCGAAATGATCGGCCAGGCTTTCCTTGGTCTGCACGACCTTGGGCAGGTGCTTGATCTCTGGATGGAGCCCGATCGCCGACAGGATGATCGCCAACGCCATGACGCTGGCCCCGAAAAATGCCATCCGTGAATAGCCGGGGCCGTTTTGCAGCCCAACCGCATGTGCCGCATCGGGGACCAGGAAGACGGCATAGGCGAGCGACAGCATGCCCAGCCCGCCGACCCAGGCAAACAGATAGCGATACGCGAACAGCCGCGTGCGCTCATCATAATCAGAGCTGAGTTCAGGCCCAAGCGCGGACGCCGGTATTTCGAACGCCGATAGCGCGACCCGGGTGAGCAGTGCCGAGCCGAACAGATAGAAAAGCAGCGCGGTCTCGCTCCAGCCGGTCGGTGGATTCCAGAGCAGCAACCAACCGATCGCGACGGGGATCGCCGATCCGTACATCCAGGGATGGCGCCGACCCCATTTGCCGCGCGTGTGATCCGACAGGAAGCCAACGGCGGGGTCGACGAACGCCTCGATCATCATCGCCATCATGATCGCGATGCCGACGCTCGCCGCCGACAGACCGACCACCTGATTGTAATAAAGCAGCAGGAAGGTTGCAAAGCCGCTGTCCTTGACACCGTACGCCACCGACCCGAGCCCGAACGCCATTCGGCTGCGAGTCGGCAACACGCGTGCCGGTGGCACGGCGGCGGCTGTGCCGCTCACTTGAAGGCCTCGAGCATGGCGAACAGCGAGGGGGTCGCCGGGTCCCAGCTATGGCGCGGGCCGATCGTCATCCCGCCATCCACCACGATATGCGTGCCGGTGACAAAGCTCGCATCATCGCTGGCAAGATACGCGACGGCGGCGGCAATATCGTCAGCCACGCCGGGGCGTTGCAGCGGCTGCGCGCTGCCAGCGATTGAGCCGATCGCGGCATTGGCGCGGTCACGGTTATCGCCCTTGATCTCCATGGCGCTGGTGAAGATGTTCGTGGTGATGAAACCTGGACACACCGCGTTCACGCGGATGTGGTGCTGGGCCAGATCGGCGGCCGCCATCTTAGTGAGATGCAGTACGCCTGCCTTTGCCACGGAATAAGCGGTGGGGGCAGCACCAGTCTGGAGCGCGGCGATCGACGCGGTGTTGACGATCGCGCCGCCCCCTCGCGCGGCCATTAATGGTGCGGCATAACGGATACCAAG
>JBBQAG010000142.1:0-4335 GCA_038315875.1 Sphingomonadales bacterium
GCATATCGTCCCACCCTTCTGGCTCGACGACGGTGATCTGGGCATCGGTCAGGCCAAGCGCGATTCCCGCCGCCAGCCCGCCGCCACCGCACGGCACGATGACATGGCCTGGCGCGCCCATGCCGCGCGCCGCCATCTGTGCTGCCGCCTCGACAGCGGCACTGCCCTGCCCCTCTATCACCCAGGCATCGTCGAAGCTCGGCACCAGCACGGCACCGCGCGCGCCGGCCAGGCTCGCAGCGATCTTTTCGCGGCTCTGCGTTGCGCGGTCATAGCTGACGATCTCGGCGCCGAGTGCCAGCGTCCCTTCGCGCTTTGACGCCGGCGCATCGGCGGGCATCACGATCACGGCGGGCATCCCCAGCCGCTTCGCCGCCCAAGCCACCCCCTGTGCATGATTGCCCGATGAAAAGGCGACCACCCCCTTTGGCCGCGCCACCGCGTCGATTGCGGTCAGCCGATGCCACGCACCGCGCACCTTGAACGCGCCGACCGGCTGCAATGATTCGGCTTTGAAAGCGATTGATATTCCACGCACATCGGCAATCAGCAGCGGCGTTGGCGGCAGGATCGCCGCGATCTTGGCGGCGGCATCGCGAACACCCGCCCGGGTTGGCTGTCGCAAAATCGTCATAAATCTCTCCCGGGGCCAGAAAACAGTTTACATCGCCGATGCGCGACCCTATCTCGCACTTCCGCTGCCCCATGGGACTTCCAACCGCAAGGCAGCTTTTTCGTTTTGTCTCACGACATTTGGAGGTCCCTTGAGTTGCACAAGCATCATCGCGCGCGGGAGCTAGCGAGCGCTCTTCGACCGGTTCAGCCGGTCACGCTCGTTCGTCCACATGCCGCAGCACGCGCTGCCCGGTTCTTTTCAGAGAAGTTCCCGGGTCGTTCGATCTATGCGGTAAAGGCCAATCCGTCTCCGGATCTCCTGCAGATTCTGTGGGATAGCGGAATTACGCATTACGACGTTGCCTCGATTGCCGAGGTGCGGCTCGTTGCCCGCACCCTGCCCGAAGCAACGCTGTGCTTCATGCACCCGGTGAAAGCCGCGGAGGCAATCGAAGAGGCGTATTTCACCCACGGCGTTCGTGTGTTCTCGCTCGACAGCATGGAAGAGCTGTCGAAGATCATGGCGGCCACCCGTACCGAGGCTGGCGATGCGACCGACCTTACGCTGTGTGTGCGGCTGCGGGTGTCTTCGGAACATTCCAAGCTGAGCCTTGCGTCGAAATTCGGCGCTGCCCCCGGCGAGACCAAGGAATTGCTGTTCGCGGCACGCCAGGCGGCGGATGCGCTCGGCATCTGCTTCCATGTCGGCAGCCAGGCGATGACGCCCGAGGCCTATTCGCAGGCGATGGAGCGCGTGCGCGCGGCGATCGTCGAGGCGGCGGTGACGGTCGACGTGGTCGATGTCGGCGGCGGCTTCCCGTCGAGCTACCCCGGCATGGAACCACCCCCGCTCGAACGCTATTTCGATGCGATCCACCGCGCGTTTGAAAGCCTGCCGATTTCCTATTCGGCAGAGCTGTGGGCAGAGCCAGGCCGGGCATTATGCGCGGAATATAGCTCGATCATCGTCCGCGTTGAAAAGCGGCGTGGATCGGAGCTTTACATCAACGATGGCGCCTATGGCGCGTTGTTCGATGCAGCGCATATCGGCTGGCGTTTTCCCGTCACGCTGCTGCGCGAACCCGAATCGAATGCGCGCGACATGGAGTTCAGCTTCTACGGGCCGACCTGCGACGATCTCGATCATATGGCCGGCCCGTTCCTGCTGCCAGCCGATATCCGCGCGGGTGATTATATCGAGATCGGCATGCTCGGTGCTTATGGCTCGGCAATGCGCACTGCATTCAATGGTTTTGGTTCGGATGAAACCCGGATCGTGACCGATGAACCGATGGTGTCGCTCTACGTAGAAGCCGATGCCGACGAGCGGTTCGCCTCGAACGTCGTCACACTGTAACATTTAGCTTTCACCCCTCCCGCTTGCGGGAGGGGCCGGAGTGGGCCCGTGCGCTCCTCCGGCCACACGCTCGCGTCACCCCCGCGAGCCCACCCCCAGCCCCTCCCATATGCGGGAGGGGGGAGAAGAAGAATGACCGACACCGCCCTTACCAACCGTAAAGCCGAACTGCTTTCGACCAAGGTCGAGCATATCGACATCACCAGCTTCGATGCGCGGCCGATCGTCGATGCGATGGGCAAGATGAGCTTCACCAGCCGCGATCTGTCGCGCGCGACGGGCATCTACAACCAGATGCTCACCGATCCCGATTGCACGATCTGCCTGGTCATCGCTGGCAGCACGTCGGCGGGCGGTTGCATGGACCTTTATGCAGAGCTCGTCCGCTCGAACATGGTCGATTGCGTGATCGCGACGGGCGCGACGATCGTCGACATGGATTTCTTCGAAGGGCTTGGCCACAATCATTATCAGGCGTTGGAAGTGCCCGATGATGATACGCTGCGCTCGCTTTATATCGACCGCATCTACGATACCTATATCGATGAAGAGCAGTTGCAGGATTGCGACCACACGATCCTGGAGATCGCCAACAGCCTCGATCCCAAGCCCTATTCGAGCCGGGCTTTCATCCGCGAAATGGGCAAATACCTCGTCGAGCACGGCAAGAAGGACAACAGCCTCGTCAAGCTCGCTTATGAGCATGACGTGCCGATCTTCTGCCCAGCCTTCGTCGACAGCTCGGCAGGCTTCGGCCTCGACAAGCATCAGGTCGATCGGGCGAAGGAGGGCAAGCCCTATATGGTGCTCGATGCGATCGCCGATTTCCGCGAGCTGACCGATATCAAGATCAAGGCCGGCACCACCGGGCTCCTCATGATCGGCGGCGGCGTGCCCAAGAACTTCGTGCAGGACACCGTCGTCTGCGCCGAAATCCTGGGGCATGAGGACGTCCAGGTGCACAAATATGCCGTCCAGATCACCGTGGCCGACGTGCGCGACGGCGCCTGTTCTTCCTCGACGCTGCAAGAGGCCGCGAGCTGGGGCAAGGTCAACACCGGCATTGAGCAGATGGTGTTTGCCGAAGCGGGCTCGGTGATGCCGCTCCTCGCCAGCGACGCCTATCATCGCGGTGCGTGGAAGGATCGGGCGAAGCGGCGCTGGGGTGCGATCTTCGACTGATAGGTTGCCAATCGAAACAGATTGAGCCACCTCTCCCCCCGGACACGCCATTCCGGGGGGAAGCTTCATGCCGCAAAATGCCCAGATCATCGCGCCAGTGGTTGCGCTCATCGCGTGGTCGCTCGTCATGTGGCTGTGGATGTATGTCACCCGCATTCCGGCAATGCAGCGTGCAGGCATCGATTCCCGCAACCTGGTTGGCGGCGCGGGTGCCGATCTGAAGGCGCGGATCGATCCCAAGGCGCAGTGGCCGGCCGACAATTACAATCATCTGATGGAACAGCCGACGCTGTTCTACGCAATCGCGCTGAGCCTGGCCATGCTTGGCGCTGGCGGCGGGCTGAACGCGACGATTGCCTGGGTGTATGTCGGATTGAGGATCGCGCACAGCATCCTGCAGGCGACGATCAACCGCGTCATCGTGCGTTTCGCGCTGTTTACCCTATCGACCCTGTGCCTGCTGATGCTGACGACGCACGCCGCGTTCACCTTGCTTCACTGGCACCATCTTTAACCGAACAGCCTCTTCAACCGAACAGCCGCGCCATCGATTTTTCGAGCATCAGCAATTGCCACAAGGTACGGCCATGCTCGGCCCGTCCGGCACGGTGATCCGACGCTAGCCGTTCAATGGCTTGCATATCGAACCAGCCGGTACCGGCAAGCACCGGCGCTGTCGCAAGCGCCATCGCCTGCTCTGCGAGCGGGCCGCGGAACCACGTGCTGATCGGGGTCACGAAGCCCATTTTCGGCCGGTAGAGGATCTCGCGCGGCAGATAGCGTTCCATCGCCTTCTTCATGATCCATTTGCCCTCGCCGCTACGCAGCCGCATCGCCACGGGCAGTGTGGCGGCGAATTCGATCAGCTTGTAATCGAGCAACGGTTCGCGCGCTTCGAGGCTGACGGCCATGCTGGTGCGATCGACCTTGGTCAGGATGTCGCCGGGGAGCCAATGCTTGAAATCGGCATATTGCGCGCGGTCCAGCGGTTCGCGAGCAGGCGCGTCGCGCATCGTCTCCAGATAGCGTGTTTCAGCCTGATGCCCGCCAAGCGCACGCCGCGCAGCATCGGTGTAGAGCAATGCTCGCAGCGCCGGGGTGGTAACGCCAACCGATCGCGCATAGGCTGTCGCCCCATCTTCAGCGAGACCAAGAAGCGTCGTCTTGGCGCGCAGACCGAG
>JBBQAG010000106.1:0-8282 GCA_038315875.1 Sphingomonadales bacterium
CGGGATCGTGTCGATCAGCGCGGTTTGCTGTGGTTTGCTGTTTTCGGCAACCGCAGCAGCAGGCGCAAGCATCAGGGCAGCAAGGAGCAGGGCACGGATCATTCGGGGGAGCGCCTTTTTGGAGCAACGGAGCGTCGTCACACCAGTAAAGCAGCGCCGGTGAAGCGCGTCCAGCCCCTCACCCGCCGCCGAGCACGTTGATCGTAAAGGCAAGGATGCCGATGTTGAAGACAAAGGCGGCCAGGCATTGGCCGATCACCGTCTTGCGCATCTGCGTCGTCGTTACGGCGATGTCGGATGTCTGGAACGTCATCCCCAGCGTGAAGCTGAAATAGGCGAAATCCCAATAGGTCGGTTCCTTGCATTCAGGGAAGTCGACGCCGCCAATGTCCTTCCCCTTGTCGTCACCAATGTAGAACAGATGCGCATAATGGAGCGCATAGACGGTATTCGAGAACAGCCATGCGAGCGCCAGCGTGCCGACGATCAGCGCGATCCGCATCGGGCTGGGCTTGCCCTGGAGTTCGCTTGCCACAGCGACAAGGATGACGACCGAGACGATGAACGTCAGGCCGAGCAGCAGGACGCGGTTGGCATCGTTATCGCGCGCGTGGCGGCGCATGGTCTCAGCGGCGCTGCCGAGCAGTGGCGCGATTGCCGCCAGGAACAACAGGCTGGCGATATCGAACGCGGCAAGGGTACCGCGCGCCCAGCCGATCAGGGGCGCCAAGACGACAAGGCCTGCGCCAAAGCTGACGCAGAACAACAGGAATCGCGGCGGGGCGATACTGCCGCCCAGTCGCGCGGCCAGGGATTCACGAGCCATCTGCATCCCTTAGCCGCTGCATTTGGCCGCGTAATCCCTCAATCGCGCGATCTGTGACTAGGTCCGCGTCGCCTCGGGCAACGCGGCGCAATAGCGTTCGACATCCTCGATCCTGCCAGTCGACACCCGCGACCATTGGCTCCATTTGCCATAGGTGCCGCGGATCATCACGCCCTTGGCGGCCATTGCCTTTTGTACCGCATTGGCATCGGCGACTTTCACGTACACGAAATTGGCCGCCGGGGTCAGCAGCGGCAGGCCTGATGATTTGGCGGCGGCCGTGATCATTTCTCGCGCCTCGACGATCTTGCCCTTGGAGAAGGTCTTGAAATCCTCTTCCTCATAGGAGGCGATCGCGGCGGCAAGGCCCGATGCGCTGAGCGACGTCATCATGTAGGATCGGATCAGGGCGGCGTTGGCGGGCGAGGTGATCGCATAGCCAACGCGCATCCCGGCCATGCCGAAGATCTTCGAGAAGGTGCGCGTGATGATCACATCATGCCCGGCGCGAACCATATCGATCATCGAGCTGTAATCGGCGTTGGGCACGAGTTCGTTATACGCCTCGTCGATCAGGACCGTCTTTTTGGGCGCGACCGTCTTGATGAAGCCGCGCAGCTTGTCGCCGTCTAGCAAAAGCCCCGTCGGATTGTTGGGATTGACGATGTGGACAAGGCCGATGCTGGTATCGACCGCAGCCGCCATTGCCGGCAGGTCAACCTCCATCGCGGCGTTGAGCGGTACCGTCTTCATCGTGCCGCCAAGCGCCACGCCCCATTTCGCGGTGGTATCCCAGAACAGCTCGGCACCGAGATAGGCACCCTTGGCTTTCCAGGCGAGCGCGATCGCGCACAACACCTCTCCCGATCCCGTACCGATCACGACCTGATCGGGCGAGACACCGTATTTCTCGGCGATCAGCTTGATCAGCACCGTGCTGGCGACATCGGCGTAATAGGCGCCCTTGGCGGTCGCGAGTTCAGCGGCGGCCTGCGCCTTGGGGCTTGGGCCATAGGGATTTTCGTTGCGAGAAAGCAGCGCGACGCCCTGTTTGGGGCCGAACATGCCGCCGATCATCGGCGCGGGCGGCGAAACGGGACGGGCGAGCGCGAGCCCGGGGGCGGCGAACGGAGCAACCGTGGCTCCAATCATCATGCTGCGACGGGAAATTTCCATGATCAGACTTCCTTTCAGCTCATCAAGGCGTGGCGGAACATTAGGGCGGAAACGATAAGCAGGTACAGGCCGAACACGCGTTTGAGCGGGCCGGCGGGCAGGCTGTGCGCGGCGGTGGCGCCGAGCGGGGCAGTAAGCATCGAGGCGCAGGCGATGATGATGGCGCCCGGCAGATTGACGAAGCCGAGCGATCCCATCGGCAGATCGGGCGTGCCGAGGCCGATCAGCATGAAACCGATCGTGCCGGGCACCGCGATGATGAAGCCAAAGCCGGCTGCGGTGGCGATGGCGCGGTGGATCGATCGGCCGCACATCGTCATCACCATCACCGCGATCGTTCCGCCGCCAATCCCCAGCAGCGATGAAAAGGTGCCGAGCCCGCCGGCGATCGACGCGCGCATCACGCCTGTCGGCATCCGATCGCGCATCTGCCGATCGCCGAGCCAGGGAGCGATGAAATGGATCGACATCGCAAACACCCCACCAGCGAAGATCAGCGTCAGCGCGCGCCCATCGATCAAGCGTGCAAGCAGCACCCCGGCGGCGACTCCAGCGACGATCCAGGGCGACCAGCTTTTCAATATGTCGAAATCGACCGCCCCCCGCCGGGCATGCGCCTGCACCGATCGCAGCGACGTGAACACGATCGTGGCAAGCGAGGTGCCGATCGCGACATGCGCATATTCGGCGTGATTGCCGCCAAGCGCGGGCAGCAGCGCGATGAAGGCAGGCACGACCACGAAGCCGCCGCCAATGCCGAACAAGCCCGCCGCAAAGCCCGCCAGCAAGCCAGCGGCGAGCAGGGCGGCAAGCCCCGGCAGCCACTGTATCAGCGCCGCCGTCATTGGGCGGCCACCAAATATCGGGAATGGGCAAACGCAGTCATCGAACCCTCCCCGCGCGACGGCATGTCGGCGGCTGGCGTCCTGCGGATGATGGCGGGATCGATATGTCCCGGCTTATTATTATGCTGCGCTGCGGCGGCAGCGGAGTCAATCATCGCTGCGAGAAGTTGATTTGGGCTATTGGCAAATTGCGTGCCGCTCGCCTAGACACCGCCCTTCTCATGGCCCGTATCGATACGCCTCACCGCATTCGCGGCACACAAGACATATTCGGCGACGATCAGCGCAGCTTCGCGCATGTCGTCGAGGCCTTCGAGCGCGTCCGCAAGCTTTATTGCTTCCAGCGCGTCGAAACTCCGGTGTTCGAGGCAACGGCGGTATTCGCGCGCTCGCTCGGCGAGACGACCGATGTCGTGTCGAAGGAAATGTATAGCTTTGAGGATCGCGGCGGCGATTCGATCACGTTGCGGCCCGAATTCACCGCGGGCATTGCGCGCGCGTTCCTGACCGAGGGCTGGCAGCAACATGCGCCGCTGAAGATCGTCACGCACGGGCCGGTCTTTCGCTATGAGCGCCCGCAAAAGGGCCGCTATCGCCAGTTCCACCAGATCGACGCCGAGATTATCGGCGCGGCCGAACCGCTTGCCGATGTCGAGCTGCTCGTGTTCGCCGATCAGCTGATCCGCGAGCTGGGCATATCGGACGGGGTGACGCTGCAGCTCAACACGCTGGGCGATGCCGAGACTCGCGAGGCGTGGCGCGCGGCGCTTGTTACCCATTTCGAGGCACATCGGGGCGAGTTGAGCGACGACAGCCTGGCGCGGCTCGACAAGAATCCGATGCGAATTCTGGATTCGAAAGACCCCCGCGACCGGCCGATCGCCGATAGCGCGCCGGGGATCGATGGGTTTCTCACGAGCGAGGCCGGAGCGTTTTTCGAAAGCGTGACCAAGGGGCTCGACGCGGCAGGCGTTGCCTGGACGCGCAACGACCGGCTGGTGCGCGGGCTCGATTATTACCGGCATACCGCGTTCGAGTTCGTGACCGACCGGTTGGGCGCGCAGGGAACGGTGCTCGCGGGTGGTCGCTATGACGGGCTGATCGAGAGCCTGGGCGGGCCGAGCACGCCGGGTGTCGGCTGGGCGGCAGGGATCGAGCGGCTGGCGATGCTGGTGGAGGAGCCGGCGGCGGAACGGATTGACGTTGTCGTTATTCCGGCGAGTGCATCGGCTGAGCAGCGCGCGATAGCTTATCTGGCTGATATTCGCCGGCAAGGCTGGAAGGCGGACATGGCCTTTCGTGGCAATTTCAAACGTCGATTGACCAAGGCAGACGCCGCGGGGGCATCAGTCGTTATTATCTTGAACGACGATGACCCGCAGGAAATAAAGGTAGACGTCAAGATTCTCCGTAGCGGCCTCCAAGTATCGTACACGCCGGAAGAGTTCACCAAGCTCGTCTCTTTGGCTGGCCGCATTCGGAATGAAGCGGATATGTCACGGGGAATCTCGTTTGAGTCTGCGTATGTCGAAGCGTTCGACTTGGATAAGCGCGGATGACCTCCATCCCTTTCTCATCTTCCCGTCACCCCGGCCTTGAGCCGGGGTCCCGATTCATCGAGGCGGGTCAAGGCAGCGGGACCCCGGGTCAAGCCCGGGGTGACGCAGAGGGGCGTGGGGCATGACCACCATTTCCCCCGAACGCATCGCCCAGATTTCCGCGCGGCGCGATGAACTGCAGGCGCTGATGGCGACGGGCGATTTGCCGTCCGATCGCTTCGTGGCGGTGTCGAAGGAATATGCCGAGCTCGAGCCCGTCGTGAAGGCGGCGTGCGAGGTGCGGCGGCTGCGCGCTGAACTTGCGGTGCTGAACGGGCTGGTCGACGCGCACGACAGCGATGCCGAAATCAAGGAAATGGCGCGCGACGAAATCGCCGTTATCAAACAGACCCTGCCCGAAGCCGAACGCTTCCTGGCGCTGTCGCTGCTACCGCGCGATGCGGCCGATGAACGCGCGGCAATGCTGGAAATCCGCGCCGGCACCGGTGGCGACG
The DNA here is from genome assembly GCA_038315875.1 of Sphingomonadales bacterium. Taxonomy (GTDB): domain Bacteria; phylum Pseudomonadota; class Alphaproteobacteria; order Sphingomonadales; family Sphingomonadaceae; genus Sphingomonas. The sequence goes on from JBBQAG010000106.1 coordinate 4,901, forward strand.
AGGCGGCGCTGTTCGCCGGCGATCTGCTGCGCATGTATCAGCGCTATGCCGATAATCAGGGCTGGCGGGTTGAGCTTATCTCGGCGAGCCCGGCCGATCTTGGCGGTTACAAGGAAGTCATCGCCAGCGTGAACGGGCAGGGCGTGTTCGCGCGGATGAAATTCGAAAGCGGCGTCCACCGGGTGCAGCGCGTGCCAGCGACCGAGGCAGGCGGGCGCATCCATACCTCGGCCGCCACCGTCGCGGTGCTGCCCGAAGCCGAGGAAGTCGATGTGAAGATCGACGAGGCGCGGGATCTGCGGATCGATATCTATCGCTCGTCGGGCCCCGGCGGCCAATCGGTCAACACCACCGACAGCGCGGTGCGCATCGTCCATATCCCGACTGGGCTGACGGTGATCCAGCAGGATGAGAAATCGCAGCACAAGAACAAAGCCAAGGCGCTGAAGGTGCTGAGGACAAGGCTGTATGAGGCCGAGCGCGAACGGCTCCACGCTGAGCGCGCCGGTACCCGCAAATCGATGGTCGGTTCTGGCGACCGGTCCGAGCGAATCCGGACCTATAATTACCCGCAAGGGCGTGTCACCGATCACCGAATCAACCTGACGCTGCACCGACTGCCCGAAATTCTGGAAGGCCAGATGGACGATTTGATCGGTGCGCTCGTCGCCGAGGATGAGGCGGAGCGGCTCGCCGGCCTCGATGGGTGACGCGCGGGCGGCGATTGCCGCTGCTGCCGCCAGGATCGCTCCCGTTTCCCCAAGCGCCCGGCTCGATGCCGAACTGCTGATGGCGCATGCGATGGGGCGGACGCGCGAGGCTTTGCTGCTCCATCATCTGGACGAACAGGCACCGCACCGATTTGATGCACTCGTGGGGCGCCGTCTGGCGCATGAGCCGATCGCCTATATCACCGGACGGCGCGCTTTCTGGACGATCGAGCTCGCGGTCGGGCCCGGCGCGCTGGTGCCGCGCGCCGACAGCGAGACATTGATCGAGGCAGCGATCGATCATTTCGGCCCCCGGGCGCCGGCACACGTCCTCGATCTCGGCACCGGTCCGGGCACGCTGCTGCTCGCTGCGCTGGCGCACTGGCCCAAAGCGCGTGGCATCGGGATCGATCGATCGCGGGTGGCGCTTGGCTATGCCGAGCGCAATGCAGCCGATCTTGGCATGGCCGATCGCGCGCATTTCATCGAGGGCGATTGGGCGGCGGCGATCGGAGCCCGCTTCGATCTGGTGCTCGCCAACCCGCCCTATGTGGCCAATGATGATGCACTGCCCGCCGATGTGCGCGATCACGAACCTGCACAGGCGTTGTTCGCCGGGGCGGAAGGGCTGGACGATTACGCGCGGATCGTGCCCCAGCTCCCCGCGCTGATTGCGCCCGGGGGTATTGCCGCGATCGAGATCGGGCAGGGGCAGGCAGCCGCAGTGCAGGCGCTGATCGCCGATATCGGTATGACATCGTCCCGTCGCGCCGATCTGGCGGGCATTGCCCGGTGCCTTTTGGTACAGCCCGATGCCAAGACGTAAATCCGCAAAGGAACGGTAACATAATTCCGCTTGGCGATCTCGCTTGCAGTCGCTATTGACGGGACAGGGGCACGCGCTTTCGACCTAAGGTGTTGAAAAAGCGCAATGGCCAAGATCCTTCGTCATGAAGCCGCTGTCGTCCGGTGGTCGTGGCACGCTCTTTCGGTCCGATGTTCGGGACGGAGGCGCCGAAGGCCACGCATCCAGATTTCGAAAGCCCATGTTTCGGAGCAATGCCGGGTTAGATTTCAAGGCACGAGGACAATAACACTTTGATCAACAATCGTCAGGCCGGCCGCCGTCGCGGCCGTGGCGGGCAGCGCTCACCGGGTGGCAATCCCGGCCGCGGCCCCGAAAACGGCAATCGCATCGATAACCGCGCACGCGGCAATGCGGCGCAGCTGCTCGAGAAATACAAGACTCTCGCGCGCGATGCCCAGATGCAGGGCGATCGGGTCAACACCGAATATTATCTGCAGTTTGCGGATCATTATTTCCGCGTGCTCGCCGAAACCCGCTCGCGCTTCGAGGAAAACCAGCCACGCCGCGGCCAGAATGACCAGTTCGACGATGGCGACGACGATGATTTCGACGGCAATAACGAGCCGATGGCCGAAGACCGGGTCGATCAATATGTCGCCGATCGCGGTAATGATCGCGGCGGCAACGATCGCAGCGGCAATGACCGTGGCGCCAGCGACCGAGGCGGGAACGACCGGGGCGGGAACGACCGGGGCGGGAACGAGCGCGGCAACAGCGATCGCAACGAGCGCCAGCAGCGCGATGTCAATCGTGACGTCAATCGCGATGGACCCCGGGACGCTGCCCGTGATGGGGGCAGCCGGGACGCCAGCCGTGATGGCGCGCGCGACGGCAACCGCAACAGCCAGCGTGATAATGGCCGCGATGGCAATGGCCGCGATGGCAATGGCTATGACAGCCAACCGAATGGCGCGCGTGCCAATGGTCAGCGCGATGCTGGCCAGGATCGCCAGCCGCGCCGGTACGAAGCCGGCGAGTCGACGGATGATGATCGCAACAACGCCCCCGCTGCCCCGGCAGCGGCGAGCGACGAGGCTGATCGTCCGCGCCGTGGCCGGCCGCGCCGCGCCGCCGCGCCGGTCGTGGAAAACCACGAGCGAGACGACGAGCCCGCCGCGATCGAGCCCGATCGTCTGCCGGCGGCGCTCAACATTTCGGCGATCGTCGATGATGGTGAGGAAAAACCGCGCCGTCGCCGGGGTCGCCCGCCGGCAACCGAGGTAACGCCTGCCGGTTGATCGCGCAGGCTACCGCTTTTGTGATAAGCTGCTGCCGTCATTGGTTGACCGATGACGGGGTGTCCCTAAGCATGGTGCGACGGGATTGAGACGGGAGCGCACGGCATGCGGCTGTTGAAGGTGATTACGCTTGCGGCATTGACTGCGGCTGCCGCCTGCCCTGGGGCTGCGCAGACCGCCGCTGAGGAGCCGAGCGCGCAGGGCGATGTCGCGATCACCATCTATTCGAACGGCGTTGCGCTCGTGCAGGATGCCCGCCGGATGAACCTGCCTTCGGGCGTGTCGCGGCAGGAATTTCCCGATGTATCGAGCGAAATCCGCCCTGCGACGGTGCGGCTGAGCGCTGCCGACACCGAAATCGTCGAGCAGAATTACGATTATGATCTGCTGAGCCCGGCCGCGCTGATGGAAAAGGCGGTGGGCCAGACGATCACGCTGGTGCGCACCAATCCCGCCACCGGCGCCGAGACGCGCGAACAGGCCAAGGTGCTGGCCTCGAACGGCGGGGTCGTGCTGCAAATCGGCAACCGAATCGAGATTTTGCGCGACGACGGCCTGCCGGTCCG
>JBBQAG010000048.1:0-18938 GCA_038315875.1 Sphingomonadales bacterium
GATCGTCACGCACAATGCCGTGACGATGAGCCGCATGCACCGATTGTTCGGCGTGACGATGATCGAACAGGGCGTTAGCCGGCTGGTATCGGTTGATCTGGGGGGCGCGATTTCGTTGCTCGCGGCCTAGCAATTCAGACAACAACCGGGGGCGCTGGGCCCCCGGTTGCAGTTTCGGTCATTCAGCTCTTTGGCAGGATCACCTTGTCGATCACGTGGATCACGCCATTGGTGCAGTCGATATCGGCGGTGACGACCGTCGCGCCGCCGACGACAACGCCGTGCGTGCCATCGACGTGCAACGGTGCACCACCGGCGGTGGCTGGATCCATCACCTGGCCGGCGACGTCTGCGGCCATGACCTTGCCTGGCACGACATGGCCGAGCAGGATCGCGGTCAGCTGATCCTTGTTCTCGGGCTTCACTAGGCTTTCAACGGTGCCGGCTGGCAGCGCCGCGAACGCATCATCGGTGGGGGCGAACACGGTGAACGGGCCTGCGCCCTTCAGCGTATCAACCAGGCCTGCTGCCGTGACGGCGGCGACGAGTGTGGTGAAGCTGCCGGCGGCGACGGCGGTATCGACGATATCATGGGTCTGTTCGGTCATGTCGGTTCCTAAGGGGACGCACGCGTATCGACGTCGCGCTCGAGGCGACGGCGATGGCGCTGGTTGGGGCAAACGAGCTTGCGGATGCAGGCTCCACTGCAGCCCTGCCCGCCGCCGCGCGGCGCGCCAATACGCCCTTAAAGTCTGCTGGTAATCGGGCCTGACCAGCCCCATGTCTTAGGATTAGAGGCGGCCAGAAGATGGTTTAAAGCTGCTTGGTCATCCGGTAATTGTGGATGGCTACCTCGCCGATTATCAAATCGCGTCGCTGCTCGACTGAAAAAACGCGCCGTTCGAAAAACCGCCGCGCTGGTTCGCTCGCCTCGACATAGAGCATCGTCATGAGTTGACCGCGCGCGATGCGGTGGACCGCTGCATGGAACAGTGCGGCCAGTGCGGGCGCATCGTCGTCGCGAAAGGGGCGGATTGGCATCGCCGATCTCTAGCGGCTCGCCGGGTCGTGAAAAGCACTTCTTCGGCAAATAGACCCTTGTCGGATGCCGGAACTGCGAGCACGGGCGGGCCGCGCGCCAATGGCCGCACGGAACGGGAGTTATGCTTTGGATTTTCCTGCCATTTATCATCGCTGGATCGATTGGATCGGCGACGGCACCGGCCTGCCCGATACCGTGCTGCACATCCATGCCGGCATGGCGATCCTGCTCGTGGCGCGCGTGTTGACGCGGCGGTCGCTCGGCACTTTCGTGCCGCTATCGATCGTCGCGCTCGCCGAAGCCGCCAACGAAGTGCTCGATCGGCTGAACTTCGGGTCATGGCGACTGCCCGATACGATGAGCGATGTTGCCCACACGCTGTTCTGGCCCCTGGTGATCTGCCTCGCGGTTCGGGTTCGGCCACTGGTCGCCCGATCGGGCGATCGTCAATCCGCGCTTGGGGCAAACGCCAAGGCGTGATAGGCGCGCGCCCATGCTCAATATCAACGGCATTACGGTGCGCCTTGGCGGGCGGACGATCCTTGACCGCGCGAGTGCTGCGCTGCCGCCGCGCAGCCGCGTCGGGCTGATCGGACGCAATGGCGCTGGCAAATCGACGCTGATGAAGGTGATGATTGGCCAGCTCGACGCCGATGACGGCGAGATCGAGATGCCGCGCAAGACGCGCATCGGCTATCTCCAGCAAGAGGCCCCCCATGGCACCGCGACGCCCGTCGAGACGGTGCTCGCCGCCGATACCGAGCGTGCCGCGTTGTTCGCAGAGGCCGAAGACTGCCCCGATCCCGATCGGTTGGGGCATATCTATGAGCGGCTGAACGCGATCGATGCCTATACTGCAGAGGCACGTGCCGCGCGCATTCTGGTCGGGCTCGGCTTTGACGACGAGATGCAGCAGCGCCCGCTCGACAGCTATTCGGGGGGGTGGAAGATGCGCGTCGCGCTCGCCGCGCTGCTGTTTTCGGAGCCCGATCTGTTGCTGCTCGACGAGCCTTCGAACCATCTCGATCTCGAAGCAACGCTGTGGCTTGAAAGCTTCCTCAAGGCCTATCCCGGCATGATGGTCGTGATCAGCCACGAGCGCGATCTGCTCAACAATGTCGTCGACAATATCCTGCATCTGGAGGGCGGCAAGGTCACGCTCTATGCCGGCGGCTATGACAGTTTCGAACGCCAGCGGGCCGAGCGTGCGGCCCAGCTCGCCGCGGCCAAGGCCAGCCAGGATGCGCAGCGCGCCAAGCTCCAGGAATATATCGCCAAGAATTCGGCACGCGCCTCAACCGCAAAACAGGCGCAGTCGCGACAGAAGATGCTTGCGAAGATGCAGCCGATTGCCGCGATGGCGGAGGACCCGACGCTCAGCTTCGATTTCCCGAGTCCCGATGAACTGAAGCCGCCGCTCGTCACGCTCGATATGGCCAGCGTCGGCTATACCGAGGACAAGCCGATCCTCAGGCGGCTCAATCTCCGGCTCGATCCCGATGACCGGATCGCGCTGCTTGGCCGCAACGGCAATGGCAAGACGACGCTCGCCCGCCTGCTCGCGGCTCAATTGGCGCCGATGGAAGGCGACATGACCGCCAGCGGCAAGATGCGCGTCGGCTATTTCACCCAGTATCAGGTGGAAGAACTCGACGGCGATGATACCCCGCTCGAGCACATGACACGGATGATGGGCGGCAAAACGCCCGCTGCGGTGCGCGGGCAATTGGGGCGCTTCGGCTTTTCGGGGCAGAAGGCAACGACCAAGGTCGGCAAGCTCTCGGGCGGCGAACGTGCGCGCCTCGCGCTGGCGCTGATCACGCGAGACGCGCCGCACATGCTGATCCTCGATGAGCCGACCAACCATCTCGATGTCGATGCGCGCGAGGCGCTGGTGCAGGCGCTCAACGCCTATGATGGCGCGGTCGTCGTCGTCAGCCATGATCGCCACATGATCGAGCTCACGGCGGATCGGCTCGTGCTGGTCGATGAGGGGACGGCACGTGAATATGCCGGCAGCCTCGATGATTATACCGATCTGATCCTTGGCCGAAACCAGCCCAAATCAGAGGGCGGCGCCAAGACGAGCAAGAAAGACAAAAAGGCCACCGCACAGGACCGCGAGCGCGCGACCGCGCTCAAGAAAGCTGCGCATGAGGCCGAACAGGCGGTGGTCAAACTGACGTCGCAGCGCAGCGCGATCGACCGGGCGATGTTCGATCCAAGTGGCGCCGAGCCGTGGCTCGCAAAACTCTCGATGGGCGATCTTGCCCTGCGCCGAGCCGAGATCGAGGCGAAGCTCGAAGTCGCAGAAGCCGCCTGGCTTGCAGCAAGCGAAGCACTGGAAGGCGTGCCTGCCTGAGGGGCTTTTGCTGCTACCCAGGCACGATTGCTGCTATCTAACGAGGGATGGCGAGGCCGGGGGCTGATCGATGCAAGACGCGACGACCGAGATGACCGCGCAGCCAGCGCCGTATCGCGGCATCCGGGTCGAAATCGTCCGTTGGCTGTGCCGCGTCTATCTTTGGGCGGGGGGCTGGCGGATGCAGGGCGATTGGCCAGCCATCGACAAGGCGGTGCTGCTGGCGGCGCCGCACACGTCCAACTGGGATGGCGTCAACATGCTCGCGGCGGCGGGCTATTACCGCGTTCGGCTGCGCTGGATGGGCAAGAAGAGCCTCACGACGGGGCCCTTTGGTCGCATCGTCCTCTGGCTTGGTTGCGTGCCGATCGATCGCTCGGCCAGCAGCGATATGGTCTCGGCGATGACGGCTGCCTTTGCCGCAGAAGCGGCAATGATCCTGGCGATTCCGCCCGAGGGCACGCGCAGCCTGACGCGCGACTGGAAGACAGGCTTCTATCACATCGCTTGCAGTGCCGAGGTGCCGATCATCCTGACCGTCCTCGATTATGGCAAGAAGAAGATCTCGATCGCTGGCGTCTTCCGCCCCACCGGCGATTATGCGGCTGACATCGAGGCGATACGCGCGCCTTACCGCGACGCCATTGGTAAAATACACACCGCGTTCACGACTGGGGCTTGAGGCAGGACGGCGCCGCTATGGCGAAGGCGCCGGGGTCACCAGCCGCCGCGCGGTGATGATCTTGACTGGTGCGGCAATCATCTGGCCCTTCATGAAGCCTTCGCCCAGCGTCGGCGACAGTGGCGCGTCGTAAATCTTCTGTACCACCTCCTTGCCATCGGCGACATGGCCGAACGCGGCATAGCCAGCCCGATCCTGATTGTCGTTGGCGTCTCCCGCCGCCTTTGGATCGGCATCGAGCGAGGGCAGATCGGAGAGCAGGATCGAGAAATCCCCCGTCGCGGTGCCCGGTGCATAGCGCGCCATCGATATCGTCCACGCCTTGTGGAGGATGCCGGTCTGGCTGGTCGGCTCATGCGCGATCGGTTTCAGGATGCGCCGCGGGTCATATTGCGTGCCGCCCTGGATCAGCCCTGCAGGCGCCCCTTCCGATTGCAACCTCATCGATCGATAAAAGACCGTGCCGTCGAAGCGCTTCTGATCGACATAGGCGACGAAATTTTCGGTCGTGATCGGCGCATGCAAGTGATCCAGATCGAGCGTGATCGTGCCGAGATCGGTGGTCAGCGCAATGCGCACGGTATCGCCGAGAATGACCGGGGCGGGAGGTGGCGGTGGCGCAGGTTTGCGCTTGGCGGGCATGGCGTTGGCCGACGCGGCAAGCGCCAGGGCGAAGAGGGGAAGGCTGTGTTTGAGGATCATAGGGCGATCATGCCGCGTGAAGAGCGAGCCGCCAATAGTAAGAGCTTGCGTGCGATGTTTTAAATCTATGGTGTCCAAACTCTCTGCTCATTCGGTGTTGACCGGTATGTTAGCAAATGCTAACTAATGGCCATGACGATGCCCTTTCTCCTCTCGAGTGATCTCGACCCGCCTGCGAAGCGGGCCATCGTTGCGACGGCGCTGCGCCTGTTCGCGACACACGGGGTGGACGGGGTGAATATTCGCGATATCGCCGCAGATGCGGGATTCACCAATCCAGCGCTGTTCCGGCATTTTGCCAGCAAGGAAGCGCTCGCCCAAGCATTGTTCGATCGCTGCTATGCAGCACTGGGCAACGTGTTGACGATCGACCCGAACCTACCGCTCAAAGACCGGCTGACTGCGTGCATCATACTGATCGAGGTAGCCCCCGAGGCGGTGCACTTCGTGCTCGAAAACCTGCGGCGTTATTGGGACGGCCTTCCCGACGCGCAACGCAACATGCCGCTGCCGCTCCGGATGCGACACCTCGTCGAAGCCGAGAAGGCCAGTGGCCGGATCGCTGATCATGTCGATGCCGGGCTTGCGACGATCATGTTGCTTGGGACGCTTGGGCAGGTGGCCAGGCTCGCCCATTTTGGTGATCTGCCCAGCCCGGCGGCGGTATTCGCCGAACCGCTTTTGAACCTGATTTTTCGTGGATTGGAGACCTGAAATCATGCCTAGTATGTTAGCAAATGCTCACTTGACCAAATCACCTTGGGCGCTGGTTGGCCCCACGGGCGTTACTGGCAAAATGATCCTCGACCGTGCGCTCGCGCTCGGCCACCGGCCGCATTTGATCGGGCGGAACCCTGCAAAGCTCGCCGCGCTTGCCGAGCCGGCTGGCCTTGGCTGGTCAGCCGTCGATCTGGGTGATCGGGCAGCTCTCTGCAGGGCACTCGCCGGGCAACGACTTGTCCTCAATGCAGCTGGTCCGTTTGCAGTCACAGCGCCATTGGTAATATCGGCTGCGCTGGCGGCGGGGGTCGACTATCTCGACTTGAATGGCGAGCTGCTTGCGCTTGAAGAGCTGTTGGCCCGTGGCGATCAGGCGAAGTCCACAGGCGTAGTGCTGATTGGCGGTGCGGGCTTTGGCATTGCCGCCAGCGACGGGCTGGCGATGCAGCTGCGCGATCGGCTTGGCGGCAGCGTGGATTGGATGCGCGTGGCGGTTGCGGCCGATTCGGGCTTTGGCTCGCCCGCCGTTGCGGAAAGCACGGTATCAGTAATTGCTTCGGGCGGCCACGAGGTTCGCGCTGGCAAGCTCGTGCGCGCCCGGCTCGCCCGCAAGCGTTGGACAGAGCTGACACCAACGGGCGAACGTCAGGCATTCGCCAGCGCCCCGCTTGCCGATATCGCCGCAATTCGCCGGGCAACTGGCGCGCAGAACGTCGTCGCGGGTGTGCCGATGCCGACTGGCCAGGCGATAATTCTGTCGATGATCGCGCCGCTATTGCCTTATTTGCTGAAGATCGGCCCTATCCGCCGTGCGGTGGCCAATACGGGAGGTCACGCCGGGGGATCCCGCAGCCGGTATCATTCACGCGTATTGATTGCTGCGGGGCGCGGTGGCCAAAAGCTATCGGCGCGGCTTGATGCGGGGGAAGGCTTTGCCTGCACCTTTGATATCGCGATGGCCGCTGTAAACGCCATGTTTGCGAACCGCCCTGGACCGGGAGCGTATAGTCCCGCAATGGCCTTTGGCGCGGATTTCATTGCTCGGGTGCCAGGCATATCGATCACGTTCGACCCGGCATGAGGGCAGATGCCGGGCCCGGATCACACCGACCGGGTTTCCGCCAAATCTCGAAAGCTTGGGGCAGAAACTGGCCCCACCAGTGATGCATGGATAGCGATCCTAAATCGCCATGCCCGCCGCATACCCGCTCGCCCACGCCCATTGGAAATTATAGCCGCCGAGCCAGCCGGTCACGTCCACCGCCTCGCCGATTGCATAGAGTCCGGGGATGTTGCGCGCGGCCATCGTCTGTGACGAGAGGCCGTCGGTGGCGATGCCGCCGACGGTCACCTCGGCCTTGGCAAAGCCCTCGCTGCCATTGGGGGTGAATTGCCAATCGGCGAGCCGTGCGGCGATCTTGCCCAACTCGCGGTCGGTGTAGGTCACGAGCTCGCCGCCATGCGGCAAGCGTTCGACAAGCACATCGGCGAGTCGGGCGGGGAGCGGCACGCTGAGTGCGCTGCGCAGCGTGGCGCGCGGGCGTTCGCGCTTCGCTGCAACGAGCCAGTCGCTGTCGCGGGCTGGCACAAAATCGATCGCGATCGCCTCGCCGTTTCGCCAATAGGATGAGATTTGCAGGATCGCCGGCCCCGATAGCCCGCGATGCGTGAACAGTGCAGCCTCGCGGAAAACTGCCTTGCCGCAGCGCGCGATCACCTCGGTCGCCACGCCGGAGAGTTGCTGGAACAGCGCCTCGTCGCTGCCCAGCGTCAGCGGCACGAGTGCGGGGCGGGGCTCCACGACCTTCAGCCCGAATTGCCGTGCCAGATCATAGGCAAAGCCGGTCGCACCCATTTTCGGGATCGATGGGCCGCCCGTCGCGATGACCAATGCCGGCGTGATCGCGGTACGGTCGCCAAGGGTAACGCGGTACTGCCCGTCGGCATTGTCGACTGCGCTGATCGGCTGGCCGAGCGAAAGATCAACCCCGCCTTTGGCGCATTCATCGAGCAGGAGATCGACGATCTGCTTCGCCGATCCGTCGCAGAACAGTTGCCCGAGAGTCTTTTCGTGCCAAGCGATGCCGTGCGCTTCGACGAGCGCGATAAAATCGGCGGCAGTATAGCGGCTCAGCGCCGATTTCGCGAAATGCGGGTTGGTGGAGATGAAGCGATCGGGCGCGGTGCCGATATTGGTGAAATTACAACGCCCGCCGCCCGAGATCAGGATCTTCTTGCCCGGTTCATCGGCATGATCGATCAGCAACACCCGTCGTCCACGTTGCCCTGCGACCTGCGCGCAAAACATGCCCGCCGCGCCTGCGCCGAGGATGATCGCGTCATAAGGGGCCGAGCTTTTACCCAAATTCATGCATCCTCAGCCTGTCGAGGGATCGGCCCCCGGCGGACGGCGAACAATGATGACCGCGCCTCGACAAGCGCAGCCCGAACGGATCGGGAATGCTATTCCGGCTTGCCAGCATACCACATGCGCTGAAGCTCGCGTTCCTTGTCAAAAAACTGATGCTTGAGCGCGCCCAGCACGTGCAGGCCCACCAGCACATAGATGATCTTGCCGGCGATGTCGTGAAACTGCCCGAAAAGATCGTGGAGCCGCTCCTTAGTCACTGGGTCCATGTCCATGATGAGGCCGATGCGCGGCCAGGGAACCGTGCCGAACAGATACATTGGATGGGTCGCTGCATCCTTCCAGGCCGAATCGTGCATCCAGCCGGTGATCGGCGCGGCAAAGATCACGGCATAGAGCAGGATATGGGTGAGATGGCTGAGCTGGATTTCCCATTTCTGATACGTCGTGGGCAGCGCCGGCGGCCGGTGCGTCACGCGCCACAGCAACCGCATGATCGCCAGGCCCAATACCGTGATGCCGATCGATTTATGCAAATCGATCGCCGGGCGCACATAATTTTCGGGATAAAAGTCCACCGTCCAGATGATCAAGATGTTGAGGAAAATCCCGATCGCCACCAGCCAGTGGAACGTGATGGCAAGGCTGGTATAGCGGCGTGCGTTCATGATCGTCTCCGGTCGTGTTTTGCGCTGCGGCACTGGCGGTGCGCGCACGGCACCCCTAGCTTAGCGCAAGCCTGCGTTCATCTGATATCGGAAAAAAGCCCTCGCGATGACATCGATCAGCCAATCGCTCGTGGCGCAATCGCCTAGGTTGACGCCGCGCCGGGTCCCCTTTGTCAGCCATGCGATCACCGGCGGCGCGTTGATATTGTTCATCGCACTGATCGCGCAGGCGTTTTTCCGCACGGGGCTGGCGAGTTGGTCGGTCGGCCTCGTCTATATTCTTTACGATACCGCCCTGTTGATCTTCACCGGACGCAAGACCTGGGCGCTGATGAAGAATCAGCCGCCCGTAGCGGTCGGCACGGTTCGGCCCACGCTCGGCGTGATTATTGCAGCGCACAATGAAGCGGCCGTGCTGGGGATCACGATCGATACGCTACGCCACCAGAGCGATCCGCCCGATCTCATCCTGATCGCCGATGACGGATCGAGCGACGCAACCGCCGACACGCTGAAGCGGCTCTATGGCCTGGAGATGCCTGCGCTTGGCGACATGAGCGCGGCGGCGCCGGGCCTGGAGACGCTGCACTGGCTGCGCGTGCCGCATGGCGGCAAGGCCCGCGCGCTGAACGAGGCGATCCAGCGCGTCGATACCGAAGTGGTGTTGACGGTCGATGCCGACACCTTGCTCGATTGCGGCGCGTTGGCGGCGATGCGCGGCGCCTTTGCCGCCGAGCCCGCGCTCGTGGCAGCGACCGGCGTGCTGACCCCGATATGTGGGAATTCGTTGATCGAGCGACTGTTCCAATGGTTCCAGACCTATGAATATGTCCGCAATTTCCTGTCGCGCTATGCCTGGATGCAGGTCGACAGCCTGCTGCTGATCTCGGGCGCTTTTGCGGGCTTCAGGCGCGAGGCGCTGATCACCGTTGGCGGGTTCGACCCGGCTTGCCTGGTCGAGGATTATGAACTGATCCACCGGCTGCACCGTCACGCAACCGACAAGGGGCTCGATTGGAAAATCCGGGTGATTGGCGCAGCGACCGCGCGCACCGATGCACCTGCATCGCTGATGGCGTTTCTGCGGCAACGGCGGCGCTGGTTCGGCGGTTTCCTGCAGACGCAATATTGGAACCGCGACATGATCGGCAATCCGCGATTCGGCAGCCTCGGCACTGCGCAGATGCCGGTCAAAACGCTCGATACGCTTCAGCCCGTCTATGGCCTCGCTGCGTTCGTCATTCTCATCGTGCTGGTGGTGACGGGCATCTTCCGGATCGTGCTGCCGATTCTGATCGTGATGATCGCGAAGATCGTCTTTGATTTAATCTATCACCTTTGGTCGCTGAGACTCTATGCGCGCTGGACCGGGCAGGACAAGGGACTGACGGTCAGCCTCGCGATCATCGCCGCGATCGTCGAGCCGTTCAGCTTCCAGCTGCTGCGCCACGCCGGCGCCTTGTGGGGCTGGTACAGCTTCCTCACCGGGCGCGAGACCTGGGGACGGCAAAAGCGGACAGCGATCGAGGCGGTGGGGCGCTAGAGGAAGCTGAGCAGCAGAGTCGCGTTTAGCGCGATGATGATCGCGGTGACCGTCCAGGCCGCGATCCTCAACCACGCTGGATTGGCGAACTTGCCCATCACCGCTTTGTCGCTGGTAAAGGCGACGAGCGGGACAATGGCGAAGGGGAGTTGCAGGCTGAGCACCACTTGGCTCAACACCAGCAACTGGGTCGCGCCTCGATCGCCCATCACCGCGACTACGGCAACGGCGGGCATGATCGCCAGCAGCCGCGTGCTCAACCGCCGCAGCCACACCGGTATCTTCAGGTCGAGAAAACCCTCCGCCACGATCTGCCCGGCGAGCGTGCCCGTCACCGTCGAATTCTGGCCGGAGGCAAGCAGTGCGACGGCAAAGACAGCGCTGGCGGCACCTGCGCCCATCATTGGGCTGAGCAGCCGATAGGCCTGGCCGATATCGGTGATATCGGTGCGCCCGGCGGTGTGAAAGGTCGCCGCCGCCAGCACCAGGATCGCGCCGTTGATGAACAAGGCAAGCATCAACGCCACGCTCGAATCGATCGTTGCCAGCCGCACGGCCTGGCGCTTGCCGGCATCGTCGGTGGCAAAGGCGCGCGTCTGAACGATCGAGGAATGGAGATACAGGTTATGCGGCATCACCGTCGCCCCGAGAATGCCGATCGCGATATAGAGCATCGCTGGATCGGTGACGATGCGCGTGCTGGGGATGAGCCCGGCGGCGATGGCAGCGAAATCGGGCTGAGCAAGCGCAATCTCATAGGCGAAGCAGCCCGCGATCACGATCAGCAACGTGACGATGAACGCCTCCAGCAAACGAAATCCCCAGCCTTGCAACATCAGGATCAGCAGAACGTCGAATGCGGTGATCAATACGCCCCAGATCAGCGGCACGCCGAACAGCAATTGCAGGGCAATGGCGGTGCCAAGCACCTCGGCGAGATCGCACGCGATGATCGCGATCTCGCACAATATCCACAGCAGGATCGTGATAGGCCGCGAATAGCGCGCGCGACACGCCTGGGCGAGATCGAGCCCCGCGACGATGCCGAGCTTTGCTGCCAGCGCCTGAAGCAGCATCGCCATCATGTTGGAGAGCAGAATGACCGACAGCAATTGATAGCCGAACGCAGAGCCACCGGCGATATCGGTCGCCCAATTGCCCGGATCCATATAGCCGACCGCCACCAGATAGCCGGGCCCGCTAAACGCGAACAGCCGCCGCCACAAACCCGTGTTCTGCGGCACGCTGATCGTCCGGTAGCTCTCGCTCAGCGACACGCGCCGCCCCCCGTCGGCGGCTGATGCAGGCGGTGAATCGCTGGCAAAGGGTGGGGGCGGGGCCATGCCCGCCTATTGCCGATGGAATGCTCCCGCGTCCAATCCGCATGTGCGCGATGAGAACAAGCCAGTGGTTCAACGACCTGACGATTTGATCGATGATCAGATAACGTAACCAATAACTCTATAGTAATTTGTAGAAACAAACCATTTCGGACCAAATGGTTGTTTAATGTTCCGGTTTAAATTATCTAAAACCGATAATAGGAATGTGAGACAGATATAGCGATAAGTGGGGGTGGGCATGGCGAATGAAGATGGACAGGCGTTGCCGGGAGATCTCGATCCATCAGACAAAAGCCTGACGGGAAGAGGTAGTATCTTGGGCGCAGATTATGCTCCGCCGGATCCGGGCGTGATCGCAAAGGGCGAGACTGCCACCAGTAATATTTTTGAAACAATTACAAACCGGATCACTTTGCTCGGTGGTATAGTGGCGGCGATCGTTACGCTCAATTCTTCGCTAAGTAGTTGCTCCAGCGACAACATCCAGCGCTACGCCAACTTCCGCACGGCCGTGGTGTCCGAAGAAAAATTCTGGAACGATCTGTACGATCAGTATCTTGCGACGTTCGAGCCGGTGCCGGAAGGTGGTGATCCCGTCGCACAAAAGGCCAAGCGAGACGCAAAGCTTCGCGCGATCCAGGCGCTCACCAACCATGATGTGCCCGATTTCAAGGAACACCAGCTCGGCCTGTTCTGGAGCTCGACGGCGGCGCAGGACCAGGCGAGCAAAAATGTTGGCGCCATTAAGAAGGGTCTGGTCGATGCCTTGTCCCGCTCCGATGATCCGCAGGTCGCGCAATCGACTCAGGCGGCGATATTTGCAGGCGACGAAGCGCAGACCGTGCGCACCGTTGCGGCATTGCAAACCGAGCAGCCCCCAGCCGCCCCCGTTCCAACCGAACAACAAACGGTTCAGACCGGCACCGTCATCAGCTACCAGTCGCAGACGCTTTCATTGGGTGATCCAAAAGGGTGGGACATCGACATCTTCTGGTGCGCTGGCCAGAATGAAGGTGCGCTCTATGGCAAGGCTGCCGCCGTCGCGCAGCAGCTAGGCGACGCCGCCAATTCCGCAGGATCAAAGCTGCCCTCCGCCAATCTGCTGATGGGCCGCATTCGATTGCGCTCGTTGCCGTTCAATCTGCAAGGCAACGGCACCTATCCGGCCAGCGGGCGGTCGGTTTGGATCGATGCCAATCCGGCCGAGCGGGCGGCGGGTACATCATTGACGCAATTCTTCAACGCGACGCAGTCGCCGCCATTCGTGCTGGCGCGAACCAGCAAGAAATCCGCCTGGTACATGAGCGTCTTTATCTGCAGCTGAAGGCATTGAACGATGATCAATCGCAAATTCTTCTTCAATCAAGTCCGTGCGACCATCTACACGGGCAAGCTGA
Organism: Sphingomonadales bacterium; assembly: GCA_038315875.1. Lineage (GTDB taxonomy): Bacteria > Pseudomonadota > Alphaproteobacteria > Sphingomonadales > Sphingomonadaceae > Sphingomonas. The sequence continues at coordinate 12,828 of JBBQAG010000048.1, forward strand.
CTGCCAGTCAGGTCGCGGGGCTCACCCACATCCTTGACGTTTGGGAAGCAATGCCGGGTCCAAAGGACGATCGCTGGCTCGCCTATGCGCTGGGCACCGCGCATCACGAGACCGCATTTACGATGCAGCCGGTCCGCGAGATTGGCGGGCCAAGCTATTTCTTCCGAATGTATGATCCGCAGAGCCCATTGCCGGCGCGGGCCAAGCTGGCAAAGAGCATGGGCGCCCTGCCGGGGGACGGCGTGATTTTCCATGGCAGGGGATATGTACAACTGACGTGGCGGGTCAATTACAAGAAGATGCAAGTGGCGTTCGGTACCAATCTGACCGATGATGCCCAAGCTGCCGACCATGCCATGACGCCAGATCTAGCTGCCAAAATAATGTTCAAGGGCATGATCGACGGCGTTTTTACCGGCAAGAGACTCTCGCAATATTTCAACGAGACCACTGAAGACTGGTTGAATGCCAGGAAAATCATCAACGGCTTGGATTGCGCCCAGAAAATTGCGCAATACGCCACGAACTTTTATGCTTCAATCAGTTATACTTCATAAGTGCCGAGCAGCCGCGCCCTGTTGTGCTTTCGGCGATCTTTTCGGGGGATCTCACACCGACATTGTTCGAACGTGCGAAAAAGCGACGGGTCAACCAAATAGAAGGTGCGGTTACCCCCGCAGCACCCGTCCTGCCACTGCATCCAACTTTGTTAGCAGTGCCGGATCGCGGTGGGCCGGATCGGTGATCAGCGCATAATCGAGCACGGTATCGAGTGGGGAAGGCGTCCGCTCCGCTGGTAGCGCGGCGACGAAGGCGGCGACGGTTGCCGTCGCCAATGCCCCGTTTGCGTGCATCTGGGCGATGATCTCGCTCACCTCGACATGCGCCTCGCTCTCACGCCAGCAATCATAATCGGTCACCATGCCGATCAGCGCATAGGGGAGCTCCGCCTCGCGGGCGAGCTTGGCCTCGGGCATCGCCGTCATCCCGATCACATCGGCGCCCCATTGGCGGTAGAGCAGGCTTTCGGCGCGGCTCGAAAATTGCGGCCCCTCCATCGCCAGATAGGTCGCACCCTTGGTGCTCTTGCCCCCCGCCGCGGTGATTGCTTCGGCAGCAAAGGCCGACAGCCGCGCGCAGACGGGCTCAGCCATCGATACATGCGCGACCATGCCGCTGGTGAAGAAGCTCGATGGCCGCGCCACCGTCCGGTCGATGAACTGATCGACGACGACGAAACGCCCGGGCTCAAGCTCTTCGCGCAGCGATCCAATCGAAGAAATTGCAAGAATGTCGGTGCAGCCCGCCCGTTTAAGCGCGTCGATATTCGCCCGCGCATTGAGCTCGCTCGGCGAAATCCGGTGCCCCCGGCCGTGGCGTGGCAGGAAGACGAGTTTGACCGCGCCGATCCGTCCGAACAACAGCATATCGGACGGCGCCCCCCAGGGCGTCTCGATCGTGCGCCATTCGGCATCCTGCAGCCCGTCTATTGCATAGAGCCCCGAACCGCCGATAATCCCGATCGTCCATTCGCCGTTCATCGTCATCCTTCCACTAGCCCCGCCATTCGACCAACAATGCACAGGATTTGCCCATGCGTCTGACAATCGCCGCCCTTACTGCCAGCTTTGCTATCGCCGTGGCGCCCGCCGCCGCTAATGCCGCGACGCCCATCTCTGGGCAATGGCTGACGGTCGAAGGCAAGGCGATTGTCACGATCGCACCGTGCGGCAACGGCATGTGCGGCCATATCTCCAAAGTGCTGAAGCCCAACCCTAATGGCCGCGGCGTCGATGAGCGCAACCCCGATCCCGCCAAGCGCAACCGCACGATCGAAGGCCTGCAGATCCTCGCCAATTTCGCCGATAGCGGGAGCGACTGGCGCGGCACGATCTACAGCCCCGAAGCCGGCAAAGAGTATAAATCCTATGTGAAGCGCCAGGGCGACGGCACGCTTCAGGTAAAGGGCTGCATCGCGTTTTTCTGCCAGACGCAAATCTGGAAGCCGACGAAATAATCGCGGCAAGCTCCCGGTGAAAACGCTCACGATCCGGATCGCCACCGAGGCCGATCTGCCGGCGCTGTCGGCGTTGATGGAGCGCTCGATCGGGCTACTCGGCGCGTTCCTCAGCGAAGACCAGGTGCGCGCGAGCCACGCCGTCATGGGGCTCGACAGTCAGCTCGTGCGCGACGGCACCTATCTCGTCGTCGAGGATGCGGGCGCCATCGCCGGCTGTGGCGGGTGGAGCCGGCGAGCGACGCTGTATGGCGGCGATCACACCGATGGCCGCGATGCCGCGATCCTCGATCCAGCGGCCGATGCGGCGCGGGTGCGGGCGATGTACACCGATCCTGCATTCACGCGTCGCGGCGTCGGCAGGCTGGTGCTCGATCATTGCGAGGCGGCAGCGCGGGCGGAGGGGTTCCAGCGCGTCGAGCTGATGGCAACGCTCGGCGGCGAGCCGCTCTACCGTGCTTGTGGTTACGTGGAGATCGAGCGTACCGCCGCGCTGGTAGGCGACATCGAGGTGCCGCTGATCCGGATGGGTAAAGCGCTGGTTTGAGCGCTTAGACGACCTTCATATCGCCCGCATAATGGTGCCAGGCAAAAATCGCCGCCGCGCCCCGGTGCGGGCGCCACGCCTCTGCCAGGTCGCGGCACAGCTTCTCGCTTGGTCGTGTCTCGTGCCCCAATATGCGGCCAATCTCGATCTGCACGGCAAGGTCGCCCGCCGGCCAGATATCGGTGCGGCCTTCGGCGAACAGCAAATAGATTTCGGCTGACCAGCGCCCGATCCCCTTGATCGCGACGAGCGCGGCAATTGCCTCTTCGTCATCGGCGGGCAGGTTGTGCAGATCGAGCCGGCCGCTCGTCACCTCCTCGGCCAGGCTGCGCGCATAGCTGGCCTTTTGACGCGACAGACCCGCCTCGCGCAGCGTCTCGTCGCTGGCGCGCGCGATGTCGCCGGGATCATCGAGGCTGCCGACCAGCCCCTCAAGCTTGTTCCACACCGAAGCCGCCGCCTTCACGCTTACCTGCTGGCCGATGATCGTTCGCAGCAGCGTAGCATAGCCACGCTCGCGGATGCGCGGTTCGGGATAGCCCGCGCGGGCAAGCGCTGCGGCAAAGGCGGGCTCGCGCGCGCTCAGCGCATCGAGCGCCTCGGTGAGTTGCGCTGCACTCAATCCCATCGACTGTTTCCTTGAAATCGCCGCGCGCGCACGGCAAGGCAGCGCTCAGATCGCGCCAGGGAGATATCAATGCCGCAGCTTATCGTCGTTACCCGGGGTGGGGAAGAACGGACTATCACAGGCGAGGCAGGCCTTTCGGTGATGGAAGTGATCCGCGATGCCGGGATCGACGAGATATTGGCGCTGTGCGGCGGCTGCTGCAGCTGTGCGACCTGCCACATCCATGTCGACCCGGAATTTGCGGCCAAACTACCAAAGATGAGCGCCGACGAGGACGACCTGCTCGATTCATCGGCTGATCGCGATGAATATTCGCGACTGTCATGCCAGCTGCCCTTCACCGATGCGCTGGATGGCTTGAAGGTGCGGGTCGCCGAGGAGGATTGAGGAGGGCGCCGGTTTCCGCTCACGCCCGGTCGTTCCGGTCATCCATGGCATTCCCGCTTCGCCATGTTCGACAGGCGGCTTCCGGTCAACTTAATCGATAACGGGCGCTGGGAAACCGGCTCTGCCAAGACACACCGGCGCGATCAATTCCCCCTCCCCTGGCGTTGCCTTAGTGCGTGACTAAAGCGACTCGCGTTAAACCTGAAGAGCCATTGCGAGCGCAGCGAAGCAATCCAGCGTTTCCCTTCGCGGCGCGGCTGGGCTGCTTCGCTGCGCTCGCAATGACGGGGTGACGCAGAATTATGGCACGATGCGCTAATCGGAAGTGATCGGGCGCACCTTTTCCATCTCTGCGCGATCGAAACGCTCCCCACCAATGTCCACGACTTGATGCTCGACGACGGTAAATCCCACCGCCGTAAATGCTGGCTGCGCCATCAGGCTGGCATGGACCCACAGCCGGTCATCGCCCCGCGCGATGCTGTGTCTCTCAATCCAGGCGAATAGCTGACGAAACAGACCACGCCCTTGAGACGCGGGCCTGATGTAGGCGAAATCGATGTACCCCTTCGGCTCTAGGCTCATGAACCCCGCGACGCCGGACAAACTGCGCGCCAGAACGATCGTCTGTCGATCGAGGCGAGATTCCCAACCCTCGCCGCTTCGGCGATGAGGCACCCATTTGGCCCGCTGGCTTTCCGTGTATTGACTTGGGCCGCTTCTCACAGCCTCAAACATCACGTCGGACAGATCGCCATAGTCGGCCCGGGTTGCCCACCGCAGCTCATAAGAGTCATCCATGCCTCGGGCGTTATCGCGTCGGTCGTTCCGCTTCAATCGGAAGGGCCGTAATCCACCCCCGACGACGGACCAGTCGCGCTCGCCAACCTACCGCGTCGCCACCGCATAAAGCGCGATCGCTGCCGCGTTCGATACGTTCAAACTCTCCACCAGCTGCGATATCGGCAGGCGCGCAAGGATGTCGCAATGTTCCTCGGTGTTGCGGCGCATGCCTTCACCCTCGGCGCCAAGCACCAAAGCGGTCTTGCCGCCGCCCTTGATTGCTTCGGCAAGCGTCGTCTCGCTCTCGCCCGTCAGGCCGATCCGCCAGAACTGCGCCTCGGCAATCTCATCGAGCGCGCGCGACAGGTTCACCACGCGCACCCACGGCACCAGCTCGAGCGCGCCGGAAGCAGCGCGCGCGACGGTGCCCGATTCGGGCGGCGCGTGGCGGTCCTGGGTGATGATGCCCAGCGCATCGAAGGCGGCTGCCGATCGCAGGATCGCGCCGACATTGTGCGGATCGGTCACCTGGTCGAGGATCAGCAGCGGGCGTTGGCGCTCGGGGGGATCACCCGCACCCTGTTCGAGCAGATCGCCGAGCCAGATTTCCTCGAGCGGATCGACTTCCGCCACCAGTCCCTGATGCGGTGCATCTGATGGCACCAGCCGCGCCAGATCGGTCACCTCGGCAAAGACGATCGGGATGACGGGCGGAATGTCGAGGCTGGCCAGCGCCTCGCGCGTCGCCCAGAGCTTGCGCACCACCCGCTCGGGGTTGGCGAGCGCTGCCGTCACCGCGTGCCTGCCCCAGAAGCGCGGGCGCCCGCCGATCGCCTGGCTCGGCCTGTGTCCCTTGCGCGCCATTATTCCGGTTCCATTTTCATCATCACATCCGTTCGGGCTGAGCCTGTCGAAGCCCTGCTTTCTCCCTAGTGGGCCAAGAAGAAGGACAGTCTTTCGACAAGCTCAAGACGAACGGGAAGGGCGTGACGGTAGCCATCCTCATTCCTCGTCATCCACATAGGCGTAGGGATCGGTGATCGCCGGCTTGGTCGGCAGCGGTGGGCGGGGCAGCGCCTTGTCAGCATTGGCCGCGTTCAACAGGAAGCTGGCAAGGATCGTCGATCCCTGGCGCATGTCGTCGCCCTTCAGATGATCGAAGGTATCGAGCCCGCTATGATGGACGCGGCTGCCATAATCGAGCGGGTCTTGGATGAACTGGAAGCCCGGCACGCCCACTTCCTGCATGAACACATGATCGGTGCCGTCGGTCTTCTGGATTACGACATTGGTGGCGCCCATCGGCGCAAACGGGGCAAGCCATTCGCGGAAGATCGGCACCACCGCCGCGTTGTTCTCGGCATAGATGCCGCGAACCTTGCCCGATCCATTATCGAGGTTGAAATAGGCGGCCAGATCGCCCCAGCCGGGCTGTCGATTGATCGGCCAGCGGTTGCTCCACGCGGCATAGCCAGCGACGCCGCCGGGCAGCGGCGGATCGCCCGGGCCCCCACGCGTCGCCAGATGCTGTTCGACATAGGCGCGGCTGCCCAGCAGGCCCTGTTCCTCGCCCGCCCATAAGGCGAACCGGATCGTGCGTTTGGGCTTGATTCCCGTTGCCGCGATGATCCGCGCGGCCTCCATGATCATCGCTCTGACGGCACCATTGTCAGAAGAGCCGTCGCACGCCACCCACCTATCGAGATGCGCGCCACCCATGAAATATCCCGCCTTGGTGTCTATGCCGGG
>JBBQAG010000063.1:0-14690 GCA_038315875.1 Sphingomonadales bacterium
GGCACCTCGATCTTGTCGCGCTGCTCGATCCTGACGGCGCCTCGATCGATGCGAGCGGAACCGCTGCCGGGCTGCGACGGGGCGCGCTGGCGATTGGCCAATTGACGGGCAAGGCCATGCTCCGGGGCGGCACCGGCACGGTTGAGGCAGCGATTTCGGGGTCGCGCGGTCGCGCCTTTGATATCCGCGTAAAGGCCGATGTGACGCCGGATAGTTATCGCATCTCCGCGGAAGGCACCGTCGATCGGCGCCCGATCAAACTATTGTCTCCAGCAGTGTTGACGCATTCGGGCGACCGCTGGATGCTGGCGCAGACGGCGCTGAGCTTTGCTGGCGGCACCGCCGATGTCGGTGGGCAATTCACCGCGCAATCTGCTGCCGTGCAGGCGACCCTGGCGAAGATTCCGCTGACGATCCTCGATATCGCCTATCCCGGGCTCGGCCTGTCGGGGACAGCATCGGGCAAGCTGGATTATGCTCAAGGTGCTGAGCGCGCACCGACCGGGCGGATCGATATGACGGTGCGCGGGCTCAGCCGCTCGGGACTGGTGCTGTCATCGCAGCCGATAGACGTCGGTTTGGCCGGCGTGCTCAACAGCGACACAGCGGCGTTGCGGGCGATCATGGCGAGCGGGGGCAAGACGATTGGCCGCGCTCAGGCGCGGCTCGCGCCGCTGGGTGGTGGCGATCTCACGGCGCGCCTCGCCAATGCGCAGTTGTTCGGGCAGGTTCGATATAACGGCCCAGCAGATACCTTGTGGCGGCTCACCGGGATCGAGCTTTTCGATCTCTCGGGCCCTGTGGCGATCGGTGCCGATATTGGCGGCAAGGTCAATGATCCGCGGATCAAGGGCGTGTTGCGGGCCGATGGCGCGCGCATCGAAAGCACGGTGACGGGAACCGTATTGACCAACGTCAAGGCAGCGGGCGCATTCGACGGATCCCGGCTGGTGATCGATAACTTTGCAGCGGACGCTGGAAAGGGCGGGCGTGTTTCAGGCGGCGGGAGTTTTGATTTCGCCGCCGTCAACGGTTTCGGCATCGATTTGAAGATGCAGACCGACAACGCCGTGATGATCAACCGCGACGATATCGGCGCGACCGTCACCGGGCCGCTGACCTTCAAATCGGATGGTTCGGGCGGGGTGATCGGCGGCGACATCAGGCTGGTGAAGAGCCGCTACCGGCTGGGACAGGCAGTCGCAGCGAGCGCGGTTCCAAAGCTCAACATTCGCGAAATCAACCTGCCCGGTGGCGGAGACGAAGAGGATCTGGCGCCGGACAAGCCCTGGCAGTTGAAGCTCCATGCCCATGCCGACGATAGCCTAGCGGTGACCGGCCTTGGCCTGAGCAGCAATTGGTCAGCCGATCTCTCGATCGCCGGCACGCCCGAAAGTCCCCAGATCAACGGGCGCGCAGATATCATTCGCGGCGTCTATGAGTTTTCCGGCCGCGAGTTCACGATCGACCGCGGCGTCATCCGTTTCGAAGGCAATGTGCCCGTCAATCCCGCGATCGACATTGCCGCCAATGCCGATTCGACGGGGCTCAGCGCCGCCATCAGGGTAACCGGCCAGGCGAGCAGGCCCGAGATCAGCTTCACCAGCACGCCCGCCCTCCCGCAGGACGAACTCTTGTCGCGGCTGTTGTTCGGCACCTCGATCACCAAGCTTTCGGCCCCGGAGGCGCTGCAGCTCGCTGCCGCCGTCGCGTCGCTGCAGGGCGGCGGCAATGGACTCAATCCCATCAACGCGCTCCGCCGCGTGGCCGGGCTCGATCGTCTGCGCATCCTGCCCGCCGATACCCAGGTTGGCCGCACGACATCGGTGGCGGCGGGCAAATATATCACCCGGCGGCTTTATGCGGAGATCATCACCGACGGGCAGGGATATTCAGCGACACAGGTTGAATTCCAGGTAACGCGCTGGCTTTCGGTTCTCTCGACGATCTCGACGCTGGGCCGGCAAAGCGCCAATATTCGCGTGTCGAAGGATTATTGAGAAGGGGGGGCGGGATTACGCTGACCCCTCAATCACGCGTTACCTCGCTGTTCAGCGCCGCCACCATCGCTGCTGCCAGTCGAGCGCGCACGCCGCTGTCGAGATCGGGAAAAAGATCGGGTTCGATCGCCTCCAGTTCGATGAGAGCGAGCCCGCCATCCGCCAGCCGCAGCAAATCGATCCGCGCATAGAGCGCCGGTGCTGGCATCGCGGCGAGCGCCGATGCCGCGATCGCCATTGCCTCGTCAGGCGGATCGAGGCGCGACACCTTCCCACCGAACTGCGGCTGGACGCGGAAATCTCCGGCTTGTGCCACCTTCCGCACGGCATGGCTGAACGCGCCGCCAATGAAGAACAAGGACCATTCGCCCTCCTCGCCGACCGATGCCAGCAAGGGCTGGATGATCGCATCGGCAAGTGGCGCGATTGCCGCCCCGCGCGTGATCCGCGTCGTCTGATGGCTGCCCGCCGATATCTGCGGCTTCACCACCAGCGCGTCGACACCGAAATGATCGAAGGCGGCGGCGACGCTTGCCTGCGTCGCATCGACAAACAGGCTGGGAACGATCGGCACGCCGCACTGCGCCAGTTCATCGAGATAGGTTTTCCGCGTATTCCAACGCAGCAGGGCCGGCGGATTAAGCAGCAGCCTCCCTGCCGGCCACGCATCGAGCATCGCCAACCACGACGCGGCATCGGTGTGATAGCCCCAGGCGAACAATGCGAGCGTCGCTGCGCCCGCGCCCGGGCCATCGGTCCAGGGGCGGGGGGCTAGGTGCAGGCCCAGATCAGCAAAGGCCGGGCGATAACTCTCGACAACCGCCGCCGCTTCCGCCGCGTAGTGATTGCCCGGCGCCGGCATCAGCACATCGATGATCGCCGGCGCGCTCCTCATGCCCGTCAGGCAGGCTCGCCGACGACGGTCTTCACTTCCATGAAATCGCTCAGCCCATATTTGCCATTTTCGCGACCATTGCCCGATTGCTTGTAGCCGCCAAAGGGCGCCGCGCCATCGGGGCTCCAGCTGTTGATCGTGACGAGGCCAGCGCGCAATTTCGGCGCGACCTTTGCGGCCGCCGCCGGATCGCCGGAGATCGTCGCGGACAGGCCATAGGGCGTATCATTGGCGATCCGGATCGCCTCTTCCTGGGTATCGTAGGACGTGATCGTCGCGACGGGGCCAAACACTTCCTCCTGCGCGATCCGCATGTCGGGCGTCACATCGGCGAACAAGGTCGGCTTGATGAAGAACCCCGAATTGCGGCCATCGGGACGGCCGGTGCCGCCGGTGACGAGCGTCGCGCCCTCATCGATCGCCGACTGGATCAGGCCCTGGATCTTGTCGAACTGCGCCTTGTTGACGACAGGGCCGATATGCGCGCCCATCACCGATGGATCGCCGACCTGGGTCGCCTCCATGATCCCCTTCACGATCGCGGTCGCGTCGCTCACTTGCGATTTGTGGACGAGCAGCCGGGTCGGCGCGATGCAGCTCTGCCCCGAATTGGCGAGCACGCCCATCACCGTCGGCGGCAGCACGGCGGCCAGATCGGCCCCTTCGAGAACGAGATTGGGTGCCTTGCCGCCCAGCTCCTGATGGACGCGCTTGACGGTGGCAGCTGCCGCCTGCGCCACCGCGATCCCTGCGCGGGTAGAGCCTGTAAAGCTTACCATATCGACATCGCGGTGGCTTGACAGCGCCGCGCCGACGCCCGGCCCATCGCCATTGACGAGGTTGAACACGCCCGCCGGCACGCCCGCCTTGTCGAGGATTTCGGCGAGGATGACGGCGCAGCCCGGCGCTTCCTCGGATGGTTTGAGGATGATCGTATCGCCAGCGGCAAGCGCGGGCGCGACCTTGGCGGTGATCTGGTTGAGCGGCCAGTTCCACGGCGTGATCATCGCGACGACGCCCAAGGGCTCATGCACCACCTTGGCGCGGCCCAGCCGCTCCTCGAACGGAAAATCGGCCAACGCCTTCATCGTCGAGATGAAATGGCCGAGCCCGGCGGGCACCTGTGCTGCACTGGCAAAGCCGATCGGCGCGCCCATTTCGGTGCTCACCGCTGCTGCCAGATCGGGCATCCGCGCCTTATATTCCTCGATGATCCGGCCGAGCAGCGCGCTGCGCTCGGCGACACTTGTCTGCGACCAGTCCTCGAAAGCGGCGCGCGCGGCGGCGACCGCCTTGTCGACATCGGCAGGCGAGCCAAGCGTGATTTCGGTGCAGGCGAGTTCGGTTGCTGGATCGATCACCTCGTGGCGGGTGCCGCCCTCGCTCTCCACCCAAGCGCCGTCGATATAATGGTTGAGGTAGCTTTTCATGGCCTGCGCTCCGTCTTTTCGATGATCGGGTATGGCGACCAGCGATGCCCCCAAGCGGACCGGGTTGCAAGGTGAAAGCGGGGCGGGGCGGGGGCGAACGGGTCAGGGCGTGCCGGGCTTAAGGTCATATAAGGCCCCGCCACCGGGCACGGAAGCGTGACCTTAAGAGGGTTTTTGTGGCGTGGATTGCCCAGCATGCTCGCGATCGCCGTCACAAGCCGTGTACCTTTGGCTTGTGCGCATCGGCATGATTGGCGCGGGCGGTGGCGCGGGTGCGGGCGGCACGGCGGCTGCGTTCGATCCGCTGGATTTCCTGCGTATAGACCAGATCGTCGGCGTGCGCTGTATCGCGCGCGATCGTGCCGCCGATCAGATCGGCTTCGAGCCGCCGCAGCCGCGCCTCCCAATCCTCGAGCCGCGCGCGCTCCTCATCGAGCGGATAGGTGCGCCCGGCGCCGAGCGCGGCAACGAGCAGCCGATCATTATGCGCGACGCGGTAACCAATGAACTGCCCGGCGCGAAACTGCGGCACCAGCGTGCCATGCACCGCGCGCTCGATCGCGACCTGCTGCGCCACGCTGCGCCCGCGCACCGCCGCGCTCGCCCAGGCCGCCGCAAAGCTTTCCGCGCCGGGCCGATCGCGCAACCGGTACGCGCTGCGCACCGATCGCCCCGCCACCGCTGCCGCCGCCGCGACACAGCCAAGCCGCGTGAGCGCGGCAATGAACAGCAATTGCGCCTCCGCTGTCCACCCGGAGCCGCGCCGCCGCTCGCCGAGCCAGGGCGTGAAGGCGGGAATGGGGACGCCCTCGGGCGTTTCGGTGGGATGGGAAGGGGCGCCGTGCATTGCCGGACACTAGCACAAAAAGGGAACAAAATCGAGGGTATTTGGTGGGGGAATGGGGTTTGCGGAGGTGATTTTGGTGGCGAATTGGACGTTCTGGGGCCGAAATCAGAGGTTTTTGCGTGGCTTTTGCAGGGAATTGAGCGGATTTTGCGCGCAAAACGTTGTGCGATCGCGGGTTCGATGTGCGTAGAATGGCCGCTGAGATCAACGAACGCGCCACCCTTTTGTCACCCCGGCCTTGTGCCGGGGCCTAGCGCACCGCTGAGCGTTGCGCTTAAACTGTGGGCGTGTCGCATGTGGAGGCGTGGGCCCCGGCACGAGGCCGGGGTGACGATCGTCGGGAGGGGCCGCCCCGAAGCGCCCCGCCGCCGCTCAGTTGCGGGCGAAACGTGGGATCTGATAATCGGGGCGCAGCCAGCGGACATGGCCTGCCGCGGGGCATCAGGGGTCGGCGCATCCAGCAGCTGCGCCAACTCGGTCAGGAACATCTGGTAGACGGCGCGCTCGGCACCGCCCGGCTTGCCCCAATATTTGGCAATGAAGGCGTCAACGTCCATTGCGGTTTTCCTGCCCGTGCGCCGTCCAAAAGAAAAGGCCCGGGGGCTGCCCCCCGAGCCTTTTTTCAACTTATGCCGGGTCAGCGCCGTGGCAAAAGCCACGTCGGTCCTCGCCATGGCGAGACCGTCCGACCGCTATTGTGGCGGGAACGCTCCGCTCCCGCCAGCGGCTTGCAGCGGTGCTGCAACCCTCAATAGCTATAATACATATCATATTCGACCGGGCTCGGGGTCATTTCCCAGCGCGCGACATCGTGGAATTTCAGCTCGATATAGGATTCGATCTGATCCTTGGTGAACACGTCTCCCTTCAGTAGGAAATCGTGATCGGCGGCCAGGCAGTCGAGTGCCTCGCGGAGCGATGCGCAGACCGTCGGCACATTGGCGAGTTCAGCGGGCGGCAGATCATAAAGGTTCTTGTCCATCGCCTCGCCTGGATGGATGCGGTTCTGGATGCCGTCCAGCCCGGCCATCATCAGCGCGGCATAGGCAAGGTAAGGGTTCGCCATCGCATCGGGGAAACGCACTTCGACGCGCTTTGCCTTGGGGCCGGTGCCATAGGGAATGCGGCATGAGGCCGAGCGATTGCGCGCCGAATAAGCGAGCAGCACCGGCGCTTCATAGCCCGGCACCAGCCTTTTGTAGCTGTTGGTGGTCGGGTTGGTGAAGGCATTCACCGCCTTGGCGTGCTTGATGATACCGCCGATGAAATACAGGCACATATCGCTGAGGCCGGCATAGCCATTGCCCGCGAACAAAGGCTGGCCCTTTTCCCAGATCGACAGATGCGTGTGCATCCCCGAGCCATTATCTTCCTTGATCGGCTTGGGCATGAAGGTCGCGGTCTTGCCATAGGCATGCGCGACCTGGTGGACGACATATTTGTAGATCTGCATCCGGTCCGCGGTTTGCGTGAGCGTGCCGAAGGTGAGGCCGAGTTCGTGCTGGGCGGCGGCGACTTCGTGGTGATGCTTGTCGCAGGGCAGGCCCATCTCGATCATTGTCGAGACCATCTCGCCGCGGATATCGACGGCGCTGTCGACGGGCGCGACGGGGAAATAGCCGCCCTTGGCGCGCGGCCGGTGGCCAAGGTTGCCGCCCTCATAATCGCGGCCCGTGTTCGTCGGCAGCTCGATATCGTCGATCTTGTAATAGCTCGTCGCATAGCTGTTTTCGAACTTCACATCGTCGAACATGAAGAATTCGGCTTCGGGGCCGATATAGACGGTATCGCCGATGCCGGTGTTCTTGAGATAGGCCTCGGCACGCTTGGCGGTGCTGCGCGGATCGCGCGAATACAGCTCGCCGGTCGATGGCTCGACGATGTCGCAGATCAGGATCAGCATCGGCGTCGCCGAAAACGGATCGACATAGATCGCATCGAGATCGGGCATCAGGATCATGTCGCTCTCGTTGATCGCCTTCCATCCCTCGATCGAGGAACCGTCGAACATGAAGCCGTCGGTCAACTCGTCCTCACCGACGACCGAGGAGACCATCGTCAGATGCTGCCATTTGCCCTTGGGATCGGTGAAGCGCAGATCGACCCATTCGATCTCGTCGTCCTTGATCATCTTCAGGATTTTGCCGGCGTCATTGGCCATGTCAGGATGCCCCTTGCTAGATTGTTCGATCAACCGGCGAGCCGGAGAATCATGTTGCGTCGCAATTGCCAGTTTTCACATAATGCTGCGCTGCGTCAAATTGCGTTTTCGTCGCGCTCGCCAGTGCGGATGCGCAGCACGGTTTCGACAGGGATGACGAAGATCTTGCCATCGCCGATCCGGCCGGTCTGTGCGGCTGCTGCAATCGCTTCGACGACGCGGTCGGCCATCGCATCCTCGACGACGACTTCGAGCTTCACCTTGGGCAGGAAATCGACGACATATTCGGCGCCACGGTAAAGCTCGGTATGGCCCTTTTGCCGGCCGAAACCCTTCGCCTCGGTGACGGTAATTCCCGATACGCCGACTTCGTGAAGCGCCTCCTTCACCTCGTCGAGCTTGAAGGGCTTGATGATCGCCTCGATCTTTTTCACGTGGGTTTGCCCCTGATTATTGCAAAAGCGCCTCTGCCTGCCCGCACCTCTACAATAAACGTGCCAGTAGCGCGAGCGCACGGGAATGCGCGCGGGGAAAAGATTTCCGGGGCGACGGCTTGCACAGGGGCAGGGCAGCAGCTGCCGTCCTGCCCAATTTTGCAGCAGCAGCCGCGATCAATAAGGCGGCTTGTCGAACCCGGCCGGGCTTGTCGTGAAAATCTCGCAGCCATCCTCGGTGATGCCGATCGAATGCTCGAACTGCGCCGACAGCGATCGGTCGCGCGTCACGGCGGTCCAGCCATCGTCGAGCAACTTGACGTCGGGCCGGCCGATATTGATCATTGGCTCGATCGTGAAAATCATGCCCGGGCGAAGCTCGGGTCCGCTACCGGGCCTGCCGACATGGACGACCTCGGGCGCGTCGTGGAACAGCCGACCGACGCCGTGGCCGCAGAAATCGCGCACCACGCCGTAGCGGTTGCGCTCGGCATGCGTCTGGATCGCATGCGCCACGTCGCCCAGCGAATTGCCGGGCCGCGCCTCGGCAATGCCGAGCATCATGCTTTCATAGGTCACGTCCACCAGGCGTCGTGCCCGCAGCGGCACATCGCCGACCAGGTACATGCGGCTGGTGTCGCCGTGCCAGCCATCGAGCAGCGGGGTGACGTCGATATTGACGATATCGCCGTCCTTCAGCAGCTTCTCGCCGGGGATGCCGTGGCAGACGACATGGTTGATCGAAATGCAGCAGCTATGGGTATAGCCGCGATATCCAAGCGTGGCCGGCACGCCGCCGCCGGCAACGATGAAATCGCGCACGAGATCATCCAGCGTGCCCGTCGATACGCCGGGCACCACGTGCGGCACCAGCATGTCGAGCGTTTGAGCAGCGAGCCGCCCTGCGCGCCGCATGCCGGCAAATCCTTCGGGGCCATGAAGCTTGATCGCGCCATCTCGGAAAAGGCGGGTATCGGCGTCGGCTGCGATATAAGTGGTCATCATCGCGATATAGCGTGAACGCCGGGGCGCTTCAACGCACAAGCCCGATTGCGCTGTGGGATCGTCCTTGCACGTCAGCGGCATTGTGCCCGCACAGCCATCTTTTGCGATGGTGCGCGATCGTCTAGGGCCATACGATGACTCATCGCATCTGGACCGCTGCCCTTGTCGTCATTGGTGACGAAATCCTGTCGGGGCGCACCCAGGACAAGAATGTCGCGCAAATTGCGATATGGCTGAATGTCCAGGGGATCCGCCTCGCCGAGGTTCGCGTGGTTGCCGACAAGACCGAGGCGATCGTCGAGGCGGTGAACAGCCTGCGCGCACGCAACGACTATCTGTTCACAACCGGCGGCATCGGCCCCACGCATGACGACATCACGGTCGACGCCATCGCCGAAGCGCTGGGCGTGCCAGTCATCCACCATCCCCGCGCGCTGGCGGTGCTCGAAGGCTATTACGCATCGCGTGGCGGGCTGACCGAGGCGCGCAAGCGGATGGCGCGCGTTCCCGAAGGCGCCGACCTGATCGAAAATCGCATGTCGGGCGCGCCGGGCATTCGCATCGGCACCATCTTCGTGATGGCGGGCGTGCCCCATATCACCGCTGGCATGCTCGATGCGTTGACGGGCACGCTCGAGGGCGGCCTGCCAGTGCTGTCATCGACGATTGGTTGCTGGGTGGCCGAAAGCGAAGTCGCCGAGCTGTTGCGCGTTGCAGAACGCGCGCACGACGGCGTTGCGATTGGCAGCTATCCTTTTTTCCGCGAAGGCCGTGTCGGCGCCAATTTCGTTATCCGCGCCGTCGATCAGCTTCTGGTCGATGCCTGTATCGGCGATGTGACGGCACGGCTTGAGGCCGACGGGCGCACGGTCATCCCCGGTGGCATCTAACCACGCGGCGAGCAGTGCGGCACTTCGAACGATCGCGGCCGCTCAGGACGCCTTCATATTACTCGAAACGTTGGAAAATGTGGTTTTGAGCTTGTTGCCCAAGCCCTGCATGGCAGCAATTGCCGCCACCGCGATCAGCGCCGCGATCAGGCCATATTCAATTGCCGTTGCGGCACGCGTGTCGCGCAGAAATTGGATGAGGTGCATTGGTCGTCCTTGACAGCGTTCGAGAGCTTTTAGGGACGAGACGGTAAAAATAGGATTACGATGACGGGAGAATGACGCAAAAACTGAGGGGCGTTGTTCTGATGGAAATGTGGAGCGGGTGAAGGGAATCGAACCCTCGTCGTAAGCTTGGGAAGCTTCTGCTCTGCCATTGAGCTACACCCGCGTTCGGCTGGCGCGGATTAGGCGCTGGCTTTTGTAGCGTCAACCGTTGACGCCCAACGTGGCTCTTCCATCGCGTTAGCCGGCTATCTGCGCATCGGGCGCTGGATCGGACAGCCCGGCGCCAATTGCTGCCGCCAGCAGCAACGCGAGCCCCGCACCGATCACCGCCGCATGCCAGCCGAGCCGATCGTATAATTGCCCGATCGCCGATGCGCCGACGAGGCCGCCGGTATAGTAAAAGGCGAGATAGAGGCCGCTTGCCGCCGCTCGCTCGGTCCGTGCGGTGCGGCCGACATAGCCTGTCGCCACCGCCTGCGCAAAAAAAGTGCCCAGCGCGATGAGCGTGAGCCCGGCAATAACCGCCCACAACTCGGGCAATAGCAGCAACGCCAGCCCCGCCGTTGCCAGCAGCAGCGACGCCGGCATTGCGCGCCGCGTGCCAAGCCGGGCAGTGATGCTGCCGGCGATCGGGGTCGTCAACATCGACGGCGCAAAACACAAAAAGACGAGTCCAAGCCCCGCCATCGACACCATGAACGGCGGTTTGGTCAGCACAAAGCCGATATAGGTGAACACGCCGATGAACGCGAACAGGATGAGGAAGCCGATCGCATAGCAGCGGAGCAGGCGGGTATCGCGCAAATGGGTTCCCCAGGCCGACCAGAAATGCATCGTCGCGTCGCCGGTATCGCGCATCATCGGCGCACCGGCGCTCAACGCGCGCCACGTGAGCAGCGCCCCGGCCAGATTGAGCAAGGCAAAAACATAGAAATTGGCGGCGATGCCGGCGCTGCTGACGACGAAGGTGGCGATCAGCCGCCCGATAAGATTGCTCGCGACAACGCCGGTTACATAAGCGGCAAGCGCGCTCGCGGTCTCCTCGGCCGAGCATTGCTCAGCGAGATAGGTGATCGTGAGCGTGAACGCCGTCGCCATGCACAGCCCCTGCGCGATCCGCAGCAGCGCGAAGCTCAGCAGATCGGGGGCAAAGGCGAGCAGGGTGGTGGGGATCGCGAGCAGCGCCAGGCTGAGCCAGATGCCAGTGCGGCGATCGATGCCGCCCGCCAGCACGCCTGCCAGCAGACCGGCAACCGCCATGCCGATCGTGCCGGCATTGGCGGCGACCCCGATCTGCCTTGGTGCCACGCCATATTGGGCAGCGAGGCTTGGCAGGATCGCCTGGGTGGCAAACAGATCGGCGAGCGTCAGAAAGCCGATCATCCCGATCGTCAGCGACCGGAACAGATCGGCGCGGGCCAGCGTGGCGCGCGTGATGGGGCGGCTCGGCATCTTTTGTTTCCAATAGCGACGGGGGCGCCGGCAACCTTGTCCGGCGCCCCCGCAAAAGCCGCTTAGCGCGCCTTCACGTCCGAGGAATAAAGGATCGCAGGCACTTTGCCGTGGTTGATCCAGTAATGTGAAATCCCGTCGGCCTCACGCGCGATATCGCCGGCGGGGTGCTGGATCGGCACGGTGCAGCTGCTGCGATATTCGGTGATGCTGCCCTTTTCGGTCAGGATGAGGGCGGGCCGACCGACATGGCTATGCAGCGGGACGATGCCGCCGGGCGCGACAACAAGGCGGCGGGTGCGCAGATCATGCCCATCGAACTTGAGTTCGGCACCCAGATCGACCGAACCGATGACGGTATCGGTGACGCCCTTTGGCGCGGTCGGCGCGCCGGTCAACGGGTTGGTGCCGGTTTTGCCTGCGGGGCATTCGCCGGCAACGGCTGGCGCCGAGACGCCGAGCGCAATCGTGGCGGCGAGCAGCGTGGTGGCCTTGCGGCTGATTATCGCGAACATGGCGTTCTCCTGTGTGATCCGACCGATAGCTGCCACGCCTCTGTCATCAGAGCGCGCGATCAAACGTCTACCGAGTCGCGATCGGGTTATACCGGCACCTCTCGGATCGGCGGTGTATGCTGTCGCAAAGACATAATCGAGTAAAACGATCATTTTGCGCGTAATTTAATGTTTTTGGCGCTTTGATCGTCGGAAGATCACTTCTCAGGTGCTTTACCATCCAGAAAGCGTATCGTAATTGATCATCGCTGATCTTAATCGACTATATCCCGGATGCTTGCTGGACCGCTGCGTGATCATCGCAGAGGGATGCGCTTTCTGTTCCTTCGAAAGGATTGCTGATGAAACCCGCGATTGGCAACGGCATCGATAAGGGGAAGTTCGGCCAGGTCGTGCTGGTGCTGCAAGGCGGCGGTGCGCTGGGGGCGTATCAGGTCGGCGTCTTTCGCGCGCTGCATGAAGCCGGAGTCGAGGTCGATTGGGTGATCGGCACATCGATCGGGGCGATCAACGCTGCGTTGATCACTGGCTCGGCGCCGGATGATCGCCTGCCCAAGCTCACCGAATTCTGGCGCCGGGTGGAGCAGCATGACTATCTGGCGGGCGGCTTTCCCGAATGGTTTGGTGCTGCTGCCCGCAACATGCTGGCGGTCACCGCCGGCATTCCAGCCTTTTTCTCGCCGCAGCCGCTTGCGTTCATGAGCCAGCACGTGTCGCTGGGTGCCGAGAATGCGGGCTATTATTCGGTCGCGCCGCTGCTGAACACGCTTGGCGACCTTGTCGATTTCTCGCTGATCAATAGCGGACCGACGCGGCTGACGGTGGGCGCATCGAATGTCCGCACTGGCCAGATGCATTATTTCGATTCGCGCGACATGCAGATCGATGTGCGCCATATCCTCGCCTCAGGCGCGTTGCCGCCGGCGTTTCCAGCGGTCCGCATCGACGGCGATCTCTACTGGGATGGCGGCATCCTCTCGAACACGCCGGTCGAGGCGGTGTTCGACGATATCCCGCGTCGCAACGGACTGATCTTCGCGGTCCATCTGTGGAATGCCGAGGGCACCGAGCCGGAGACGATCTGGGAAGTGATGAACCGGCAGAAGGATCTGCAATATGCCAGCCGGGCTGGATCGCACATTCACCGCCAGCGGCAGATCCACAAATTGCGCCACATCATCACCGAGCTTTCCGATATGCTGCCGCCCGAACTGCGCCAACAGAACCATGCGACCGACCTTGCGAGCTATGGCTGCCGAACGCGCATGCACGTTGTGCGCCTGCTGGTGCCCGCGCTCCAGAACGAAGGCCATTCGAAGGACGTCGATTTCAGTGCAGGCGGCATCGCCGATCGCAGCGACGCCGGTTACCGAGATACGATGGAAGTGCTCGAACAACGCCCCTGGGAGGCGCCAGTCGACGATATGGAAGGTTTCGTCCTGCACGAAGCCTGTGGCGGGTTGATGCAGACGCCGTAACGCTACATCTGGTGCGCTTGTCGCAAAGAGGCCGGAATGCAGCGTTTCGATATCGTCATCGTTGGCGCCGGGCATGGCGGCGCGCAGGCCGCGATCACGCTGCGACAGCTTGGCCACCAGGGCTCGATCGCGATCATCGGCGACGAGGCTGAACTGCCCTATGAACGGCCGCCGCTATCGAAGGAATATCTGGCGGGGGATAAGCCCTTCGAACGCATATTGATCCGTCCGGGGAGTTTCTGGGCGGATCGCGAGATTGCCCTGTTGCTGGGGTCGCGCGTGACCGCGATCGATCCCGAGGCGCAGCACGTCTCGACCGGCGATGGCCGGGGGATTGGCTATGGCGACCTGATCTGGGCAGCCGGCGGCGCCGCGCGGCGGCTTTCATGCGAGGGGCATGATGCAGCGGGTATCCACACCGTGCGTTCGCGCGCCGATGTCGATCGCATGATCGGCGAATTGCCGGGGGTGTCGCGCGTCGTCGTGATCGGCGGCGGCTATATCGGGCTTGAGGCCGCCGCTGTCCTCACCAAACTCGGCAAGCAGGTAACGGTGGTGGAGGCGCTCGACCGCGTGCTGGCGCGCGTTGCCGGCGAGACGCTGTCGCGCTTTTTCGAAGCCGAGCACCGCGCTCATGGTGTCGACGTTCGGCTTGGTGCCTCGGTCGAGGCCATCATCAGCGATGAGGGCAGGGCAAAAGGCGTACGGCTGACCGACGGCACGATGCTGCCCGCCGAGATGATCGTGGTCGGTATCGGCATCGTCCCTTCAGTAGAATCGCTGAAGGCGTCGGGTGCAGCCGGTGAAAATGGGGTACGCGTCGATCCGCAGTGTCGCACGAGCCTAGCAAACATCTACGCGATCGGCGATTGCGCTGCCCACACCAGCGGCTTTGCGCGGGGACGCGAGATCAGGCTGGAATCGGTGCAGAACGCGCATGACCAGGCCGGTGTCGCCGCCAAGACGATCCTGGGGCAGGCGGCACATTATGATGCACTCCCCTGGTTCTGGTCGAACCAATATGATCTGAAGCTGCAGACGGCGGGATTGTCGACCGACCATGATCTCGCAATCACCCGCGGCGATCCTGCGAGCCGCAGCTTCTCGATCGTTTATCTGCGCAGCGGGCAGGTGATCGCGCTCGATTGCGTCAATGCAGTGAAGGATTATGTCGCCGGGCGCATGCTCGTCACGCAAGGCTGCCGCGCCGATCCAGCGGTCCTCGCAAATCCAGACATGCCACTGAAGGACCTGATCGAGCGCTGATGCCGATTGCCGACCGAAAGGCTTGTCCAGATGGTCAAAACGGGAATGTACGGGTTGAAAAAGATGCGGCGGGCGAATTGGATTGCGGC